>JBKBWH010000119.1:0-6081 GCA_046289115.1 Candidatus Kryptonium sp. | reverse complement strand
ACCCCATTAAGCCCAAAGCAAATTAAGGACATTATAAACGAACCGAATAAAAAATTCTCATCAAACGGCGAGACGAGAAAAATAAACGAAGACGATATAAAAAATATAATCGCTGAATTAAATCAAAAATATGCAGAGCAAGGCTGCGCCTTTAGAGTCATAGAAATAGCGGAAGGCTACCAATTTGCAACTCTTCCGGAATTTGCAAAATGGGTCGGAAGGCTTTTTAAAGAAAAAAATAAAAGAAAACTCTCACAACCAGCCCTTGAAACACTTGCGATAATTGCTTACAAACAACCTATAAGCAAACCAGAAATTGAATCAATTCGCGGTGTAAATGTTGACCATATAATTAAAACTCTCCTCGAAAAAAAATTAATAACGATCGTCGGAAGAGCTGAAACAATCGGAAGACCACTACTATATGGAACGACAAAAGAGTTTCTTAAATATTTTGGATTGAAAAGCCTATCCGAATTGCCAAAACCACTGGAAATTGAAGAAATTATGAAGGAAGAAAACTACGAAGACCAATATAGCTTGAAAAATGAGGTGATGAGCGATGAAAGAGAAGAAAATTCAGAAGAAAACTGAAGAAAAAAGTGCTGAACTTATTCGCCTAAACAAATACCTTGCGATGTGTGGCGTCGCATCGAGAAGAAAGGCGGATGAACTAATTCAGCAAGGAAGAGTTGAGGTCAACGGCGAAGTTGTAACTCAGCTTGGATTTAAAATAAATCCACAAAAAGATAAAGTCACAGTTGATGGAAAACTGGTAAAACCAGAAGAAAAATTAGTTTACATCGTCCTAAATAAACCAAAAGACTGTATCACAACAGTAAAGGATGAAAAAGGAAGAAGAACTGTTCTTGACCTGGTGAAGGTCAAACAAAGAATTTTTCCGGTCGGACGCCTTGACAGAAATACAACTGGTGTCCTCTTACTAACAAATGATGGAGAACTTGCTTATCGTCTTATGCACCCAAAATATAAAGTTGAAAAAGCGTACAAGGTTGAAATAGATAAATCAATAAAACCAGAAGACATTGAAAAATTAAGACGCGGTATAATGCTTGATGGTAGAAAAACAGAAGCTTGCGATGTCTATATACTCCCAAACAGTGATGAAAAAGAACTTGGAATCACAATTCACGAAGGCAGATATAGGCAGATAAGAAGAATGTTTGAACGCCTCGGGTACAAAGTGAGAAAACTACACAGAGTAAGCTTCGGTGGTATAACCGTCAGCGGAATGAAAAGGGGTGAGTGGAGATATCTCACGGAAAAAGAAATAAAAAAGTTAAAAAAATTAGTTGGACTTGAATAAACAAAAACCTGAAACTCTATGATCAAAAAGTTACTTCTTTTCTCTGCCCTTGTCTATTTTTATTCTTGTGCATCCGCTCAAAAAATAGTTGAAACGAAATCTGAAACCGAAAGCAAAACTGCCAACGGCGAAATAATTTACTACGAAGATGCTGCATTAACTCGGTTAAGAGACGAACTTAACGAAATTTTTAAAGATCCATCTTTTTCAAATGCGCATTGGGGAGTCATAGTTCAATCGCTTGAAACTGGAGAATATATCTATCGGCTAAATGAACACAAGAGCTTCATCCCTGCTTCAAATATGAAATTATTTACCACAGCGGTTGCCCTACTTAAACTCGGTCCTGACTTCAAATATAAAACATATCTTTACACCGACGGCGAAATAAAAGGTGAAATTTTATACGGCAACCTCTTCATTCGCGGAAGTGGAGACCCAACGATCTCGGGCAGATTCACAAACGGTGATGTCACGAAAACTTTTAAGGACTGGACTGATAGTTTACTCAAAGCAGGAATAAAAGAGATTTACGGCGATATAGTTGGCGATGATGATTATTTTGATGATCAATATATGGGAACTGGTTGGGCGTGGGACGATGAAACATATTGGTACTCGGCACACATCAGCGCCCTTTCCTTTAACGATAACTGCGTTGACTTTGAAATTTATCCCGGCAAGAAAATTAACGACCCCGCCGTAATTAAAATCAACCCGAACACAAACTATGTTCAGATAAAAAATCAGGTCATAACCGTCCATCCCGATAGCTCAACTAAAATTAATTTCTTCAGAGCACCGGGCACAAACATAATCAATGTCTTTGGGAAAATAAGCTTAAAATCAAAACCTTATAAAGAATCAATAACCGTTCATAACCCGACTCTTTACACTGCAACCGTTTTCAAGGAAGTCCTTGAATCAAAAGGGATAAAAATCAATGGCTCGCCAGTTGACATTGATGAAACATTTCTTAAACCAGATTATGAAAAAATGAAAATCCTTGCTTCTTACGAGTCGCCCCCGCTGAGCGAAATCATAAAGGTTATAAATAAACGAAGTCAAAATTTCTACGCCGAACAAGTTTTTAGAACTCTCGGCAAAATTTTTGGTGGAGAAGGTTCCACCGAAAAATCAGTTGAAGTTGTTAAAAATACCCTTTCACAAATTGGAATATCACCCGATTTAATTTCAATCTACGATGGCTCTGGTTTATCACGCCTAAATCTTGTCACCCCGTTTCAGATCTTAACACTTTTAAATTACATGTCTAAACATGAATATTTCTCCTACTTTTACGAATCACTGCCGATCGCCGGTGTTGATGGAACGCTTGAAACACGGATGAGAAAAACAAAGGCACAGGGAAATGTAAGGGCAAAAACTGGCTATGTTCAATACGCGAGAGCCCTATCAGGCTATGTTAAAACAAAAGATGGAGAAATGCTCTCATTCGCAATGATTACGAATAATTACCTTATTCCAACATCGGTGGCAAATATGATTCAAGACATTGTATGTCAAAGGTTGTCGGAATTTTCAAGAAAATAAAAAGGGCGGGAACTTTATCCCGCCCTTGCTTTGCTTAGCGTTGATCAATCGGAACATAAGTCTGATCCATCGGTCCAACATATTCAGCTCTCGGTCTGTAAATTCTATTATCTGAGAGCTGCTCAAGAATATGTGCAGTCCACCCAGTGATACGGCTTACCGCAAAAATTGGTGTGTAAAGATCAAGTGGAATATCCATGTAATAATAAACCGAAGCTGAATAGAAATCAACATTAGGCCATACACCTTTCTCCCCAAATTCCTTGACCCAAAGCTCTTCAATCCTTGCGGACATCTCATACCACTTCGTATTGCCAAGTTTCTCACCGAGCATTTTAGAATATTTCTTCAATATCAAAGCTCTCGGATCCATAGACTTATAAACCCTGTGTCCAAATCCCTCAAGTTTTTTCTTCTCCGCAATCGCTTTCTGAACGAAATCATCAACTTTTGAAATCTCACCGATCTCAAGCAAATACTTCATAACTTCCCTATTTGCTCCACCATGTAAAGGTCCCTTCAATGTCCCAATTGCAGATGTAACCGCTGAATACATATCCGTCAAAGTTGAAATCGTCACTCTCGCTGAAAATGTTGATGCGTTCATCTCATGTTCCGCATGCAAGATAAGAGCAACATCCATAATCTTTGCATAAAGTTCATCTGGCTTTTCACCCTTCAACATGTAAAGGAAATTGGTCGCAATGTTAAATTCTTTATTTGGCTTTACGGGTTCCTTGCCATTTCTTATCTGCTCCCAAGCTGCAACTATCGTCGGGAATTTAGCCGTAAGACGAAGTGCTTTCCTCCTGTTAGCCTCAAGTGAATTATCATTCCTCTCAGGGTCAAATAAACCAAGAAACGATACCGAAGTCCTCAAAACATCCATTGGGTCAGAATCCTTAGGCATAAGCTTCATAACCGTAACAAGCTGCTCGGGAATGTCATATTCAGCACGGATTGCCTTTACAAATTCATCATATTCACTTTTCTTCGGAAGGCGATAATTCCACAAGAGAAATGCAACTTCCTCAAAATTAGAATGCTCAGCAAGATCTGCAATGTCATAACCGAGATACAAAAGTTTGCTTCTTTTACCATCAATGAAACAAAGTTGAGTCTGGTTTGCTATTACATTTTCCAAACCCTTTACATAGGTTGGTTGTACTGTTGGTGCCTGTGACATAATTAACCCCTCCCTTTAATTTGTTTGTGTATGTGCTTCTTGTTAAAAATTGATCGCCCCACAAAACCCAAACAACTATACCAAATGTTCAATTGCATATCTTCATCAAAAATCTTTCTTATCAAGTGCTTCTAATTGAAATGTAACAACAAAAATCTTAAAATTCAACTTATTCCCCCTTACCTTCCAAAACCTCATTCACTATATTCTTAATCTGGGCAAGGGTATACGGTTTTCTGAGAAATTTCGTCCCCGCTGGAAGCGAGCCTCTAACTTCGTCCCCAATATCAACAAAACCAGTTACAAGAACAAATTTTACATCCTTTGAAATTTGATTTATCCGCTTTATCACCTCATCCCCCATAACTTTCGGCAAACCATAATCAACGAACACAATTTTTATATCTGGATTTTCCACAAATTTTTGAATCCCAAGCTCACCATCGCTAACCTCAATCACCGTAAACCCAAGCATCTCAAGATAATCCCTCATGATAACTCTCAAGCTCTCCTCATCCTCAATAACAAGCACCTTATAACCATGCCCAATTCCCACCATTTTCTCCTCTCCCCGATTTGTTTTAACTGCTTTTTCCTCTTTAAGTTGAACCGGAAGATAAACATAGAAAGATGTTCCCTTACCAACCAGACTTTCAAAATCAACAAAACCACCATGAATAGCGACAACATTCTTAACAATCGGAAGCCCAAGCCCCGTTCCCTTACCCGGCTCCTTCGTCGTGAAAAATGGCTCAAAAATTTTCTCTTTAATTTCATCACTTATACCAACTCCCGTATCCGAAACTACAATTACAACATAAGTATCTGAAGTCGCACTTCCAAATTTTTTCATAACGAAGTCTTTATCCACAGAAGAAACCGAAATCGTCAATTTCCCACCATTTGGCATAGCATCTCTCGCGTTCAAAGCAAGGTTTAAAATCACCTGTTGCAAGTCACCGCAAGAACCCAAAATAATAAAATCTTCAGCAATGCTCGTCTTTATCTCTATATTCTTTGGTGTTGTATGCTCAAGTATCCTCACGCAATCAAGCACAAGACTTCTAACTGAAATTGGGTTAAACTCTTCAACTTTCCTCTTTGAAAATTGCAAAAGTCGTTTTGATATCTCCCCGCCCCTTTGAACAGCAGAAAGAGCAGAATCAACATAATTCAAAATGTTTTTATCCGTCGTTTTTATTTTAATAATTTCAAGCATCCCATTTATAATCCCAAGGACATTGTTAAAATCATGCGCAATTCCACTCGCAAGCTGTCCGAGAACCTCAAACCTTTGAAGCTCCAGAACTTGTTTCTCTCTATGCTTTCTTTCTGTTATATCCCTGAGCAAACTTATACGCCCCACATATTTCTCATTCTCAAAGACTGGAATCCCCACCCTTTCTACTACTTTGCCATTTTTCAGATTTGATTCAGAATATTTCACAAATTCCCTGTTATCCACATAACCTTTGATTTTATCTATCTCACCCTCATCTTCAAACAAGCCTTTAATCTCGCTAAGAAATTGTGTGAATGTTTTCCCGATCAGTTCCTCAGGCGAACTATATCCCAGAATCTTACAAAATTCATCGTTAACAAACTCAATTACCCCTTGATCATTTTGAAACATAATCCCTTCCGAGATATTCTTCAAGATTGATTCCAATCTTAGCTTTAATTCTTGCTCTTTTTTATACTGATCCGCTAACTCTCTTTGAAGTCGCTTTACCTCACTGACATCCATAAACACAACTTGAACAGCGGGTCTCCCCTCCCACATAATTCTGGAAGCCCTGACATCAACATCAATTACATTGCCATCAAGTCGTATAAATTTTTCCTCAATTGGTGGAGCAGGTTCCCCTTTTTCAATCATCTTCTTTATCCTTTCTTTCACAATCTCTCTATAATCTGGATGAACGAAATCAAGAACAGGCTTGCCAATTAAATCGCTCTCATCCTTACCTCCGCCTATCTCCACTGCCTTTCTATTACATTTAACTATTTTACC
>JBKBWH010000118.1:0-6082 GCA_046289115.1 Candidatus Kryptonium sp. | reverse complement strand
TTTTACATATTCAACAACTTTTTCCCTTGAAATTGGAACACCATTAATTCTTATTCTCTCGGTGAAATCAACCAAGTGTGGTGAAGTATAAAGACCTACTTTATAACCGCTCGCTTTTAAAATTGATGCTATAAACGATGAAGTTGAACCCTTGCCGTTTGTTCCAGCAATGTGAACTGAAATAAAATTCTTCTCAGGGTTCTGAAATAATTTAAGTAATTTTTCTATATTTTGCAAGCCGAGTTTAATTCCGAAACGTTGCAGAGAATAAAGGTAGTTTATAACTTCAATATATTTTTGTCTCATAAATTTTTGTGTTATGTTTTTTATTTCACCCGTTAGTGTGGAAGAGTTTCGACGATTATCGATCCGACAATATCGTTAATATTTTCAATTTTATTTTCCTCACAATATTTGACTATGCCTAAGATGATGTTAAGAGGGGAATTTGGGTCGATGAAATTCGCTGTTCCAACTTGTATCGCCTTTGCCCCTGCTATCATAAATTCAATCGCGTCTTCCCATGTCGTTATCCCTCCAATTCCAATGATTGGTATATCAACATTTTGGAAAACCTCAAAAACTTTCGCAAGCGCAATCGGTTTTATCGCTGGACCCGAAAGTCCACCTGTGATGGTTGAGATTTTAGGTTTTCTTGTTTTTATGTCGATCGCCATTCCAACAATTGTGTTTATCAGGGATACCGCGTCTGCCCCTTCCTCTTTACAAACTCTGGCAAATTCAGATATTCTTGTGACATTTGGTGTAAGTTTAATTATCAATGTTTTATCTGTGAGTTTTCTTGTAGCGTTTACAATTTTTGCGGTCATCTCTAAATTTGTCCCGAATTCAAGTCCGCCTTCTTTTACATTTGGACATGAGATGTTAACTTCATATGCGCTTACCCCTTCCGCATCCTCCAATCGTCTTATTATCTCACAGTAATCTTCAATTCTTTTCGCTGCGATATTTACAATTATTGCCGTATCAAGGTTTTTCAGTATGGGTAATTTTTCGCTTATAAATTTATCAACTCCAATGTTGGCAAGCCCAATTGAGTTAAGCATCCCGCATGGTGTTTCGGCTATTCGTGGTGGCGGGTTTCCAATTTTGGGCTTAAGTGTTAGAGATTTTGTAACTATACCACCAAGTTTGTTGACATCGATTGTCCCAATCAGTTCATCCCCGTATCCAAAGGTCCCTGAGGCGACGAGGACTGGATTTTTAAGTTTTAGTTTGCCGATCTCAACTTCCGTTTTTATCATAGCAAGATATCTTTTGAGTTGAAAATGGGACCATCTTTGCAAGCTAATTTATATTTTCCGTCTTTCGTTTTCACAGCGCAACCTTGACATAGCCCTGTCCCGCATGCCATTGGGGTTTCAACTGAAACTTCGCAATTAAGGTTTAACCTTTCACATAGATCAATAAGTGCTTTGAGCATTGGGATCGGACCACAGGCGAAAACTTTAGAGGTGGAGTAATTTACTATGTCATCATTTATATTTGACTTAAAGAGTTCCACAACAGTTCCTTTGTATCCATAAGAGCCGTCATCTGTTGCGATATTTACATTTACAAATCCATCAAGCACAAGCTGCGATTTTGTCTTTGCTCCCACGAATGAAATTATATTTTTACTTTTTTCTTTCAAAATTTTTGTCAAAAAGGGAAATGGTGCAATTCCAAGACCACCTGCAACTATTAAAGCAGTATCAAAATCACCATCTACATTAAATCCATTTCCAAGCGGTCCAATTATGTCAATTTTTTCACCAACTTTTATATTTGAAAGAATTTTTGTCGCTTTTCCGACGACATTAAAGATTATCTGAATTCTGTCGTCAATGATGTTGTAAATGCTAAAAGGTCTGCGCAGAAGGGGATCAAAATTTTCTGAAACCTTTACATTTATAAATTGTCCCGGCTTTGAAACTGCTGAAATTTCGGGAGATGAGAACTCAATTCGATAGATGTTTTCAGCTACAGGTTCATTTAAAAGGACGGTCGAAATCGTCTTTATTATCATCTATCCTTCTTTTCTTTCTTTCTCGTATATTGGGTCTGTCTTCTTCTAACTCATTTATTGTTGGTTTTGTTTCCTCGATTTGCTTGGGTTTTGCTTCGGTTGATGGCTTAGAAATTTGTGGGGTCACAATTTTTTCAGGATTTAGCTTTATCTCAGCTATTTTGGCGTATTCGGATTCTGGAAAATTGTTTAAGACATTTTTATAGCACTCAATCGCCTTCGCAAAGTTTTTAAGCTTATATTCATTAATCCATCCGATTGCAAAAAATGCTCTCGCTTTCAGTTGTGAATCTGAATTATGATTGCAGATCATTGAAAGCATTTCCATTGCTGACACGGGGTCGTCGTCAATTAACGATACCGCCTTATTGTAAATTTCATTTAGCGTGTCCTTTGCAGGTTCGGTTTTAATTCCAAGAAATTTTAAAGCTTGTGTTGAAAATTCGCTTTGCGGAAATTTTTTGATCAGCTCAAGGTAGGTTTCCTTTGCTTTCACTGAGTCAAGCGTTTCATAAATTGTACCAAGAAGATAATAAGAACGCGGTGCGGTTGGCGTCTCTGGAAAGTTTTTAATTATATCATTGAGATAGTAAACAGCTGAGTCAACCCGATTGAGTGAAATATAAAAAATCCATGCGAGTGAATATTTCGCTTGTGCGATCAGATTTTTGAGTGAATCAGTGTTTATTTTTGAGATCGAATCAGTCGGATTCATTGACTTTAAAATACTATCGTTCCTTGAGATGACCAGATGATAGCGAAAATAGTCATTAAATAATGCTGTCCTCCGCTGGGCTTGCTTGGTGATTTCACTTTGGGGGAATTCAAACTGCGCTTTTTCATAAAAGAATTTAGCTGAATCATACCTGCCACATTTTGTCTCGTATATTTGACCAAGTTCAAAATAACCAAGTGCGGATTCTTCAGTTCTTTTGTAAGTTGTGTCAAGATAGATATATGTTTGAATAGCAAGTTCTGTTTTTCCAGATAAATAACGGGTACGAGCAAGCTCAAGGTAGACTTTTCCTTCATAGTCTTTGCTTAGGTTAGAGTTAAGCAAATCGTTTAGAACTCTTTCTGCAAGTTCATAATTTCCGATTTCGCGTTGTTGTGTGGCGTATTTTATAAGGGAGTAAGTTTTTAGGTTCGTTCTTTTTGTTGTTTTAGAGGCATTATGATAAAATTTTGCACTTTCGGTTGGATTTCTTCCCTCGTTTATTTCTCCAAGGTAAAATAAAATTTCAGCCTTATCTTCGCCTTTTGCTTGTTTGGATGCGAGATCAAGATAATAAAGTGCACTATCTATATCACCAAGTTTATATTTTACAAATCCATAAATCTTGTAAATCTTCCACAGTTTTTTGGCTTTTGAAGCACGATTCGCTTTGGTTTGGAATGAAATTACTGCGTCTTCATATTTTTTCTCCTTTGAGAATGTAAGCATTAAAAGGTAAAGTGCCTCATCGTAAAGTTTGCTTTGAGGAAAGGTTGAGATGAGCTCTGCAAATTTTCTCTCGGCACCGAGGTAATTGTCCTGGTAAAGGTACGCCTTCCCAATCATTAAAATTGCATCATCTGCAACCGAGCTGTTAAGGTAATATTGTAAAATCTTTGAGCATTTTTTTATAACATCGTCAAGCTTGTTTTTTTCGGTTTGAGGGATTTTGAATTCAGCGTCAATTTTTTCAATGGATAAAAATTTTTCAGATAAGATTCTGCTTTGTATGGAATTCTCGACCTGTTCAAATATGGTTTTAGCGTTATAGTAGGTGTTGAAATACGCGCTGAATTCACTTCTCACATTTTTCAAAATGTGGCACCCAGAAAATATAGCGAATAATAAAATGAGCAAGGGGATTATTTTAACTTTGCGGTTCAAGATTGAACTTAAAATTGAGTTTAGCCTGAACTAATTTAAAACAAATGCTTTCAAATTACAAATTTAGTGCATCGCCTAAAAGAGAAAACCGTTATCGGTCAAATTTTCTTCTTAGGTTTATTGTTTTTTTAGTTCGCGGTGGTTAAATTTAAAAGAATTTCGTTAAAATTAAAATGTTAGCAAAAACGAATCCCAAATTTAAAAACCAAAAAGGGAGGTAAAAATGGCTGTTAGAGTGGCAATCAATGGCTTTGGTAGAATTGGACGGCTTGTTTTTAGAGCTGCTGTTCAAAATAATGTTAGTGATCTTGAGTTCGTCGCTATAAACGATATCACAGATACCAGGACTTTAGCGCACCTTTTAAAGTATGACTCAATTCATCGTCGTTTCCCAGGGACAGTTGAATACACAGATAATGAACTAATTGTAAATGGGAAAAAGATCAAGGTTTTCGCTATCAAGGATCCCGCACAACTGCCGTGGAAGGATTTAGATGTTGATATTGTTATTGAATCTACAGGACTTTTCACTAAAAAAGCAGATGCTGAAAAGCACATTCAAGCAGGCGCGAAAAAAGTTATAATAACTGCTCCGGCTGATGGGGTTGAAAAAACAATTGTGCTTGGTGTGAATGATGATATTCTAACTCCTGACGATGTAATTGTTTCAAATGCATCTTGCACAACGAATTGCCTTGCTCCGATGGTGAAAGTTTTACATGATAATTTTAAAGTTAGAAAAGGTTTGATGACAACGGTGCATGCTTATACAAATGATCAAAGAGTTCTTGACCTTCCACATAAAGATTTAAGAAGAGCAAGAGCAGCTGGACTCTCGATCATTCCGACGACGACCGGTGCAGCAAAGGCAGTGGGCAAAGTTATACCGGAGTTAAATGGGAAACTGCATGGATTTGCGCTTCGCGTTCCTGTCTCAGATGGCTCTGTGACTGATTTTGTTGCTGAGCTTGATAGGGAAGTCACAGTTGATGAAGTTAACAGGGCATTTAAAGAGGCGAGCGAAACATATTTGAAGGGTATTCTTGAGTATACAGAAGATGAAATTGTCTCAAGCGATATAATTGGAAATCCACACTCTTGTATATTTGATGCTAAATCAACTATGGTTATGGGTGGGAATCTCGTTAAGGTGATCGGATGGTATGATAACGAATGGGGTTATTCCTGTAGAGTTGTTGACTTGACAAAGAAGATGGCAAGTATGCTTGGAGATTAATCCGCAACTTTTGCCTCCTCCTTTGGTTGGGGGAGGCTTATTTTCTAAATAAATTGGGTTAAATTATGCATGTTTTGATTTTTATTTTGTTCATTAATTTCTTGTTCGCTCAAAATGCCGACGAGATTATTAATAGGGCAGTTGAAGTGGTTGAGGAAAATGATAAGAAACTTGAAAATATTTCGGGAGAGTTCAAACTTAAGGTTTTGCTTGATTATAATTTGACTGTTAAAAAGGGAAATTATGAATTTTTGTATGATGTGAAATTTGAAAACGGCATGGTGAAGGATAGGAAATTAGTTGCGACTCCAAATGGTGTGGATTCGTCAAGTTTGAGGATAGCAAAGCAGATTGAAAAGGTCAGGAGTGAGGAAAGTTTAAAGATAAAAAATCTCGTTTTTCCTTTTCTTCGTGTTAGGGATGGATCGGCAGAGAAAAAGATAAACTTTAAATTTAATGGCTTTGAAAAACTATCGAATAAAAATTGTTTTGTCATTAAAGTTGATTATAAAGTTAAAAGCGATACAGCCAGTTCTGAAGGCACGGGGAAAATATGGATTGATCAACAGAGTTATCTTCCAGTTAGATGCGAGTATGATGTGACATACCAATCGAAGAGGTTTGGAAAAAATCAAAGTAAGCAATTTCTTGATATTGCAAGTTTCAAGGAGGTTCTGCTTCCGATTAGGAACGAAGTTCAAGTTTTTCCGAAAGTTTTGTTTGTCAAGTTTGGAACAGTTAAAATAATTTACGAAGCAAGCAATTTCACATTTTTTTAAAATAAATTTGGTGAAGCACCATGAGAAAAGTAACAATTGATGATCTGCACCTTAAAGGAAAAAGGGTTCTTGTTAGGGTTGATTTTAATGTTCCAATTGAAGGTGATAAAGTTGCAGATGATACAAGGATAAGGGAGGCATTGCCGACGATAAAGAAA
>JBKBWH010000117.1:0-6096 GCA_046289115.1 Candidatus Kryptonium sp. | reverse complement strand
CGTATTTAAGATATTTTTCTGTGTTTAAAATCTTAACTGAAGAAAATGAGCATTCCTGTGATGGCATTTCATACTCTTCTGCAACTATGATTGCATTATCAATTTTTTCAATTTTTGAAAGAAAAGCATACTCGGTTTTTATTTCTTTTTCTATCTCTTCAAACTCTTTTTCCGCCATCTCAATATATGACTCATAAATTATTTTTTCAACTACCGCATTATCAATCTTATCAGCTCTCACTCTGCCCTCAAAGATTACTACAGAACCACAGTCATGGAAATCGCCAGTGAATACATCTGGTATAAAGTTTATATCAATTCTTTCAAAGGTTATATATTTCAAATTCTCTGCCATATTAATTATCCTCCTGCTATGGGTGGCAATAAAGCGATTTCATCATCCTTATTTAAGGAAACATCATGATTAACGACTTCAAAATTAACTGCTATCGCAAAAACTTCGCGCTTTAAACCGGGATATCTATCAAAAAGAAACATTTTTAAATCTGACAAATTCTTAAAATTATCCACCTCTATCATATCCAAACCCGTGACCTCTTTAAGCCTGCCGAAAAATAAAATTTTCATCTCAACCCCCAAGCCTTATCATTTGGAAACTGGCTTGTTTCTCTTTAAGTTCGATAAAACCTTTCGGTTTTAATTCAGCAATGGATGAAACAAATCTTACAAGTTCTTCCTCTCTGGGCTCTGGTCTTAAAAACCTTTTCAATGGGTAAGAAAATTTATCAAACATACACAAAACCAAGCCACCATCCGAAGTTATTCTCACCCTTGAACAAGTATGACAAAAAGGTTTAGAAACAGTAGAAATAAATCCAATTTTAGCACCGTTTTCAAGAACATAATACCTTGCAACTGAATCCCCATCCTCAACTTTAAAAAGTTTATACTTTTCCTCTATCTTGTTCCTTATCTCATCTTCAGAAATAAAGTAAGTTCTCCATACAAGCTCATCCACAAATGGCATAAACTCAATAAACCTTATCTCAATCCCCCTTGAAAAAGCAAAGTCAATGAGATCAAATATCTCAGAATCATTTACACCGCGCAATAAAACAGTGTTTATCTTCAGCTTTATACCGAGTTCTATGGATTTATCAACTCCATCTATAATCCTTTCAAGATCGTAGCTTCCAGCGATTCTCTTAAACTTCTCAGGACTTAATGTATCGAGGCTTACATTCACACTAACATTATTTTTAGATAAAAACTCGGCAAATTCCCCGAGCAATATCCCATTTGTTGTTATATTTAGCGATAAATTCAAATCTTTCAACCCCTCGATCAGCTTTTCAACCCCACGCCTCAAGAGAGGTTCTCCGCCCGTAAAGCGAATCTTCTTGACGCCAAAGTTATGGTAAAAAGCCGAAATCAAAAACTCTATTTCCTCAAGCGAAAGTATTTCGTCCCTCCCATAGAAAGTTATATTATCTTTCCTGCAATAGAAACATTGCAAATTACATCTATCTGTAAGCGAAATTCTAAGGTAATTTATTTTTCGTCCATACGCGTCATAGAGATGCATTGCCAAAAACTTTAAATTTTAAAAAATAGGCACGCCCCAGAACATTGGAGCATGCCTATGCAAAATTATAACCAAAAAAATTAAATTTTAAAACTTCACTTGAACCATAAACATCAACTCATCATTTTTAACATTGGTTGGCTTTTCAGTTTTTAACACATAATTCAACCTAAAAACAACATGCTTAAGTACCTTTGAATAAAGTCCCAGCGTTAACCATTCGGATTTACCCTCAACATTAGTATTGTTATCCCACACATCATATTTCACAACCGGTTCAAGATAGTCAAAAAACTTGTAACTAAGTTGTAAATAATAACCAAGCTTTTTAACATCGCCATCATTCCCACCTATGAACTCGCCCCTCAAATGCAGATTTTTATTTACAAGAAATGCATCCAAACCCAAACCGTATCTCTTTTTATCTGTTATATTTGCTCTATCGTTTGAACCAGCAAGAAAAGCAGCATTCAAACTTAAAGCGTTATTCTTGTCAATTTCAAAATTATAGCTTGCAAATCCAGTTATATCTTTCTTTGCCCCAGAATCATCAAGATTTCTCGTGTAATCAATTGTTTCATAGATTGTCCCAGGGTTTTTATAAACGACCTCCCCATTCCAGAACCCCAAAGCTAAACGCAAGTTCTTCAAGCCAGTATAAGAAATTTCAAGCCCACGATCTCTGTCAGCCACAAGTGCTGAAACAACCTGAGAGCGATGAATAGTTTTCCTATCAGAAGAGCTTTCCTTTCTCTCAATTGACCAGTAATATTTAAATTGTCCAAACTTTACCTCAAGTCCTTTGACATTCGGTATTGGGTCTACAAGCTCAATATAATAATCTTTAAGAAACTTATTAAAGTTCATCTCTTTAACGCCGAATTGAATTTCCCATTTGACCTTTTCGCTTAGGGCTCCACTAAACTTAAGGTTAATCGTACCCGGTACAAATGTTTCTTTTGTCCTATTTTCCTCAAATTCAGCACGATACATATACTGCAAGTAGCCACTTGTTTTAACTTGAGAAAAGACAAAGTTAGATAAAGTTAACAAAGCAAGTAAGACGAAACAAGCCAATTTTAGGAGCTTCATCGTTCAACCTCCTTAATTAGTTTTTGTTTTAAAGTTCAGATTAAATTAACTTAAGTCAGATAGATTTTAGATTTTCACAAGTTTCACCTTCGTATCATAGAAGCTGACGCTACCACCAACTTTATCAAGCATACAGGTATTTTTAAGGTAATCATCAAGCCTCATCACTGCATTAGCATGAATTCCTGTGCCTCTTCGCGCGTCACCTTTTATGACTTTTCTGTTAATTATTATATCTCTTGAACCATAAGCCCAGTGTCCAAAGCCAAGCGAAAAAGCAACAACCCCTGGTCTAATACCTTCAACTATGTGAACCTTGCCAACAATATCTTTTTTACCTCCATTCCCTAAATCCCAAACACCATCGGGGTTTGTTTTTGAAACTATTTTAACATAGTCTCCCTCTTTCAATCCTAATCTTTTTGCATCTCTGCGATTTATAAGAACATAATTTTCGGGCTGGACAGTAAGAAGCCAATAATCGGCAATGGTTCTCGATTTCGTATGATAAATCTCCCTAAATGTTATCAAGTTAAATTCATAACCTTCCTCTTCATCCTTTATTAGCTCACCTAAAAGATTCATGATGGGCAGATAATGTGCATATCCTTTAAAGTAACGACCAGTCATAGAATCTTTAATAGTGGCAACTTTTTCAGAATAAATGTTTATAAGTTTGCCATACTTATTCTTAAATTTTCCCGCTGAATCAAATGGAAGATAATAATCTTGGAACCTACCGCCTCTATTAAGAACATAAACTACTTTTGGCCACAGCTCCTCGCCAACTGCTTTTTTCCATCTTTCAAGGTCAAAAACTGATTTCGGAAGGTGTCTCCTAGATTTCACAAATATATCAATTTCTTCGGGTGTTGCATCTGGAACAGGTTCGTCTTCAAGAGCGATATTTGCCACCATCTTAAGATAATAATCCACATCTCTTGTGAAGTCCATTCCATCGCCGAACCCATTTTTACCAAATCCCGGCAGATTCATCTTCTCAGCTATTGCTAAAATCAAAGCTTCAAGCGATATTGGCATTTCCTCGCCAAAAACTTTCACTGTTTCTGGAATTGGTGCTACAGCAGGATTTCTAACTGGTTGAACTTTTTGTGGAATTCCTGGATGGCTACCGTGAAATTCCCATCTTTCAAGATATGTCAAATCGGGGAAGATATAATCCGCATACATTGATGTTTCCCCTACGGTTATATCACATGCAACCACCAAAGGTATTTTATTTACATCGGATAAAACTTTTATGTTAGTATGTCCACCAGGCAAAGCATAAACTGGCGAAGCCATATACATAAATAAGATTTTAACTGGATATGGATAAGCATCACCTATTGAAGGTATTATCTCCTGATAAATATCACTTGACAAAGGATACCATGGTCTCTTTGCTGGATAGCCACTGAAGAGCGTAGTTTCTTCATACTTTACTTCATGTCGTATGATGCTTATGCCAAAAGGTTTTATCTTAGCTGGGTGCATCTTACCAAGATCAAATGGTTGACCTTTCTTTGTCCCCATAACATCGTAAGTGGTCGCTTTAATCAACCCTCCCTGCCAATCAAAGTTACCAACAAGCGCGTTAAGCGTGTAGAAGGCTAAAACATTGTAAAATCCATTCGTATGTTGAGAGACACCCCTATGAACATCGGCAACTGCTTGCTTTCCATAAGATGTAAATTCTTTTGCAACTTCAATTATATCATCGGGTGATAAATCGCATATCTTCGCCCACTCTTCAATTGTTTTTTCGGCTGCGGATTCATAAATAATTTGAAGAACTGATTTAACTTTTATGCCTTCTATCTCCGTATCAACAAATAAGTCACCATAGATTGGATTTTTGCTATCATTTGGATCAAACGGTGTAGGTTTACCATTTACAAGAACTACGAATGGATCAAATTCCCATTCTTTACCATCTGAGCCTTTCCTTATTTCTTTTTGAGCTATTCCAATTTCGCTTGCCCTTAAAAACTTCCGGGGTTCACCATTTTCAATTTTAACAAGCCAAGATGCATTCGTCCAACTTTGTTCACCAGATTGATCAGCCGCAGCCTTATTTGCATTCTTGAGAAATTTCTCATCATATCTCTTATTTTCTATTATCCACCTTATCATCGCAAGTGCAAGTGCTGCTTCAGTTCCGGGTTTTATTGGGAGCCATTTCCAAGCTTTTGATGCAATTTTTGAAAATCTCGGATCAACAACGCAGACTTTCGTTCTCCCTTCAATTATGTTATCCATCAATTTCCTCGCATTATGCGTTGGTCCATAACCTCCTTCAATATATCCTGTTCCAACAGCTAAAAGGAACTTAACATTTGCGACATCTGCTTGCCAATAAAATTTCGCACCGCCTGCCCATTTCCCATCTTGAAATTGCTCGCTCATCGCCTTACCTGTAAAGTAAAGGGAACCTTGACAAACTGTTGTATGCCCATGTGCATTTATGCTACCAAGTGAATCTGTAGTAAATCTTCTTATCAAATCACCTCTCCCAGCTTTCACTCTTCCCCACATGAAGACAAACTGATTGTTCTTGGGTCCAAGATCTGGATGATCAGGGTCTATTAACTTATCAAGATGCCCTGCAAATTTCTTCTTAAATTCTTCAACAGCTTTCTTTTTATCCTCTGGGGTTTTTGCTTTTTTGATATTTTCTATTTCATTAGCCATCTCTGAAGCTAATTTGGGATCACGCAAAGCCCAAACATCTTTCAGACCGGGAACGACTCTATTTTCTTCACCCTTAACATGTTTAAAAAGCTTGCCACCCTCAACTATTTCCTTTATTGCCTGTTCAAATGGAATTTCAATCCATTTGTTTTCTCCTCTTTTTCCAGCTCTCTTTAAAACTTTTCTTATTCTATATGGGTCATAAAGCGTTTGAATACCAGCTTGACCCTTTGGACAAAGTGCGCCTTCAATTTTAGCAGCATCCTTTATCGGCGTCTTGTAATCAATTGAAGGCAAAAGCGTCCAAGGGGAATAGGGATTCCCTTCAACTTTAACCGCAACACCATCATAAAGCTTTACCTTTATACCACAACCAGTGTTGCATTGTAAGCAAACTGTGTAAATCATATTTTCAGGCTTCGCAATCGCACTTTGAATCTTAACACTACTATGCTCATTCTCAAAAAGTTTTTGAACTTTTTCAACCTTTGATAAAATTAAAGCAGAACCGCCAAGCAATGCTGATGTTTTTATAAATTCTCGCCTTGATTTGCTAAAATTTTTTTGTGTCATTTTAAACCCTCTCTTTTTTGTTTTTAACCATGACATTGACCACAAAGTTCTTCAACATCCTCTTGTTTTCCATGCAAATAGTAAACCCTCGGTTTTACACTTAACATTTCAAGCCTATAAGTTTTTCTTTCTTTAACTAATTTGGAGACAAGGCTATCAGGATCATTCAAATCCCCAAAATACATTGCTCC
>JBKBWH010000116.1:0-6153 GCA_046289115.1 Candidatus Kryptonium sp. | reverse complement strand
TATTCCTCAACGGATGTTTTATCGATATCAGCAAAGTGAAGAAATGCGTCTTGTTTGTGTCCGATATTTATAAAAGCCGCTTTTATCCCGGGCAAAACCCTTGCTACTTTGCCAAGATAAATGTCGCCAACCATTCTTTCTTGCTTCGGATTTTCAAAGAACAGTTCAGCAAGCTGACCGTCTTCAAGAACTGCTATACGCGTTTCTTTCTTCTTCGTGCTGATATAAATTTCCTTTCTCATAATAAACCCCTATTTTGTTTTTTTCAACATCATCTTCAATTGGGTCAATAATGACATCATCTTCCAAAATGAATTGACCCGTCCGTTCAATTTTTAAACCTTTGATTTCATTTTCATTTAAACCCAAAAGAACTTTAAGGATCAAATCAACTCGCGGCATAACCCCATTTTCATCACGAACGATTTGCAATTTAAAACCATCGTCCTCAACATAAATCCCAGCAATATATTTGCGAACATTGATAGTTTTCACTCTTCCATCTTGAGTAATTTTATCGATTAAAACTTCATCCTTGGAAAGCAAAAGATCAATTTGAGTTTGAAGGTTTTCAGAGGTGTAATAAACTTTGTACTCAAAAAGATTGATTTGCTTATCAAGTGATTTCTTTTGTTTTGGCATCTCTTTTATCTTGATGATTCGCATCCCGTCGGGGAGATTAGAGGTGAGTCGTTCTTTAATCTCATTTGGATCGAGAAATTCTTCGAGTTCAAAATCAAGAAATTCACATAAACTTGAATAACCAATTGGAAGGGGTGCTGAAAACGAGAATTTCGGATGAGGGTGAAAGCCCTGCGTATATGCAACTTTTAAATTCGCTTTTCTAAAAATACGATTGAAAAGACGAATTAAATCAAGGTGCGAAATGTATCTTAAATCCCCCTCCTTTGTATATTTCATTCTGTAAACGAAAGTTTGAACCTTAACATTATCTTTTCGATCTGTTCTATCAATCCAAATAGTCTCCCCACCGATATTTAAAACTTCACCATTCTGTGTTCCCTTTGCATCTTTGTCAATTTGCTCTCTTATCAACATCTTTATCGTTTTAAAATCACAAGCTCCGCAAGCATGGCATATATTTTCAGGTCTACAATCGGGTATCATTGCCTCTTTATAAGCATTTTGCCTATCCCTCCACAAAAATTTTTTCAAAACCCCCATAAAAATATGATCCCAAGGAAAGACCTCATCTTTGTCATATTCACGAATGTAATCATCAATTCTTAGCCCATTTTCATTTAACGCTTCAAGCCACAAATCGAAGTTCATTTTATCAGTCCAAGCATCAAATTTTGCACCTTTTCTCCAAGCAGAATAAATTACATCGGACATTTTTCTATCTCCTCGAGCAAGAACCGTTTCAAGCGTTGTCACACGCGGGTCTCGGATGTCAAGTTTTATATTTTTAGATTTATTCTTCGACTTCAAATATCTTGTCTTATCAAGGAGTTCTTCAATTGAATTCTGTCTTTCCCATTGAAATGGAGTATGCGGCTTAGGAGAGAACGGAGAAACAGAAACATGAACCTCCATATTATAAATTTTTTTCCTTCGAGCAATCTTTACAACATTTTCAGCAATTCTTAAAATTCCATCGAGATCTTCATAAGTTTCAGTTGGAAGTCCCATCATAAAATAAAGCTTTACAAGGCGCCATCCATAGTCAATTGCTATTTCTACAGCTCGATAGAAATCTTCTTCAGAACTTTGTTTATTTATAACTCTACGCAATCTTTCTGTTCCAGCTTCAGGAGCAAAGGTAAGACCACTTGCTCCACCTTCACGGGCAAATTTTGCGATCCCCCTTGTATATGTTTGTGGACGAAGTGATGGAAAACTCGGTGAAACCTTTTTTTCAGTAATAAGTTCATAATTTCTACTCATAAGTTCAGGCAACAGAGAATAATCAGAGGTTGAAAGTGAAACAAATGACATCTCTTCATAGCCAGTATTTTCAATCACAGTTTTCGTTTCGTTAATTAACTCATCAACAGATCTTTCACGCACTGGTCTATAAATCATTCCAGCATTACAAAACCTACAACCTTGCGTGCATCCCCTCATTATTTCAAGTTGAAACCTATCATGGACAACCTCAACTAAAGGGACGATGGGTTTATCGGGGTAATATTCAGGTTTTAACTCAGGAATAACACTCTTTTTAATAGGCAACGGAAGATCATCAAAAAGTTTCCTGACCCCTTTCAATTTCCCATTTTCATAAACTGGTTCATAAAACATAGGAACATAGACGCCTTGCAAAGTCCTCGCGGACTCTAATAAAATTTCTTCTCTCTTTCTCCCTTCTTTTTTCATTTTATAGACAATTTCAAGAAACCTTGGTAAAAGTTCCTCTCCATCCCCAAGCAGAAAAGCATCAATGAACGCAGACATTGGCTCTGGATTACAAGCAACCGGACCGCCTGCAATAACTATAGGGTCTTCGTCAGATCTATCTTTTGAAAAAATTGGTATTTCGCCAAGTTCAAGCATATTTAAAATGTTTGTGTAGTGAAGTTCATATTGCAAAGTGAAGCCAACGACATCAAAAAATTTAAGGGGTCTTTTGGTTTCAAGAGAATAGAGTGGGATTTTTTCCCTTCGCATTATCTCTTCGGCATCTACCCATGGGGCATAAACTCTTTCAGCGCTTGCCCAAGGTATTTTATTTACAACATTGTACAGAATTTTAAACCCAAGGTACGACATCCCTATATCATAGATATCGGGAAAGCAAAGGGCAATTCTAATTTGTGCCCCTGATTTAATGACAATATTAAACTCATTGCCTGTATATCTACCAGGCTTTTCAACAAACGGTAGAAGTTTCCTTTCCACATCCGATTTAATTTTAAACAATCTATCCTCAAGCTCTATCATATTCTTTAGGTTTTTTATTCCTGTTCCCTTGCTTCACACTCAAAAATACGAAAAAATTGTAAGTATTGCAAAAATTTTGTTTTTGGTTTTATTTTTCTGAATTTTGAGACGAGAAGTGAAAAAATCTAATAAAGGTGAAAAATGGAAAAATTTGTAATCATCGGAGGTCAAAAACTCTCTGGAACGGTTGAGATCAGCGGAGCCAAAAACTCAGTCCTTGCTTTAATGCCAGCGACAATCCTCGCTTCGGGAACTTACAAAATTTATAATACTCCCGATCTTAGGGATGTAAAAACGATGAGCCAAGTTCTTACGGAAATGGGAGTTGATGTTAAATTTGAAAATCATGTTTTAACGCTCAATACGGAAAACATATCAAAATTTGAAGCTCCTTATGAGCTTGTGAAGAAGATGAGAGCATCAATTTATGTTCTTGGTCCGCTTGTCGGAAGGTTTGGTTATGCTCGTGTTTCTTTGCCAGGTGGATGTGCTTGGGGTCCAAGACCTGTTGATTTGCATATTGAGGGGATTCGAAAACTTGGTGCTGAAGTTGAACTTGATGCAGGTTATATTGTTGCAAGGGCAAAAAGACTAAAAGGTGCAAAAATTCATCTTGATAAGCCAAGCGTTGGTGCAACAGGAAATATTATGATGGCTTCTGTGCTTGCAAAAGGAACGACAGTGATTGAAAACGCTGCAAAAGAACCCGAAATTGTTCAACTTGGTGAGTTTTTAATTTCGATGGGGGCAAAGATAAATGGTCTGGGAACGGACAAAATTGAAATTGAAGGCGTTGACGCACTTCATCCCGCAGATATTGTAACTATACCAGATAGAATTGAAGCTGGAACCTTTCTTGTTGCCGGGGCAATAACAGGCGGACGGATTAGGGTTGAAAAATGCAATCCTTTACACTTTGAGGCAGTTCTTCTTAAACTTGAAGACGCGGGTTGTAATCTAAATGTTGGGACAGATTTCGTTGAAATCGAATCTCCAGGAGAAATTAAACCAGTTGATGTTACAACCGCCGTGTATCCTGGATTTCCAACGGATATGCAGGCGCAGTGGATTGCGCTTATGTCAATTGCAAGTGGAACATCGATTATAACAGAGACAATTTTTTACGACAGATTCAAGCATGTTCCAGAGCTTATTCGTCTTGGAGCGGATATTGAAGTAAATGAAAATGTGGCGATTGTAAGGGGCGTCAAAAAACTCAAAGGGACGAAGGTAATGTCAACAGATTTAAGGGCAAGCGCATCGTTAATTTTAGCAGGGCTTGTCGCAGAGGGACGAACCGAGGTTCTTAGGATTTATCACATAGACAGGGGCTATGAACATATTGAGAAAAAGCTTCAGCAGCTTGGGGCTCAGATATGGAGAGAAAAAACGGATGAATTCTAAAGGAACCTTATCAAATTTAATCCGTCATAATTTTGGAATATGAAAAAACAATTTGAGACACTTGACGAGGTTGAAATCATACAGCTGGCAAAAGACGGTGATGAAAAGGCATTTGAGTTCATAGTCAAAAAATATCAAAATAAAGTTGCTAATTTAATTTTTAAAATAATTGGTGACGCAAGCATTGTTGAAGATCTAACGCAGGAGGTGTTTTTAAGAGTGATCGAATCACTAAAAGAATATAAATTTGGCTCTGCCCTTTATACATGGATTTACAGGATTACAGTTAACATTTGCATCGATGAAATCAGAAGAAGGCAACGCTCAAGAGCCTATTCCTTATCAGATGTGTTAAGTCAAAACCCAAAGGCGGAGCCATCACATTCTCATGTAGAAAAAACAGTTGAACAAAAAGAGATGAGAGAAATAATTGAGAGGGCGATTTCAAAGCTTCCACCAGAGTATAAAACGGCTTTAGTTTTGCGTGAATTTGAAGATCTAACATATGAAGAAATAGCGAAGATTCTTAAAATTAGAGTTGGAACTGTAAAATCGAGAATTTTCAGAGCGAGAAAACTTCTTGCTGAACATTTAAAAGAATATAAGGATCTTTTGAAATGAGACACACAAAAATTAAAAAACTTGTCTCAGAGTACATCGACGGTGAACTAAAAAATAACATTGATCTGGTCAAAGAACATATAAAGACCTGTGAAGAATGTGCCCAACTTATCAGGGTTCATTATCTTGTCAGCGAAACTTTAAAAGAAAACACGATCGAGGTTTCACCATATTTATTTACAAGAATACAAGCAAAACTTGAAGAGCGGAAAATCCAACAATCTTTGTGGAATTATGTAATTGGTTTCTCAAAAGAGCTTGCCGTTGCTTTAATTTTGATTTTCATACTTCTACTGGGAATTGAATTAATTTCAGGTCGGGCTTCCGTTAAAATTGAAGAGGCAATTTTAAACGAAATACCATCGGTTCAAAAAGTTATTTCAAGTGGTGGAAATTTAACAAAAGATGATGTTCTTGAACTAACGCTATCAAATGGAGAGAAAAAATGAGCAGTAAAACTAAAGCAGTAATACTCATTATCGGATGCATCATAATTGGTTTTATCGCTGGAGTTCTATTGGATAGATTACTTCTTTTGAAATATCATCCACCCCGAAGGTTTGGTTTGAAAGAATACAGAAAGGAGATTATCAAAAGGTTAAATCTAAATCAAACGCAACAAGTTCGACTTGATTCGATTCTGAGTTGGTCCCAAAGGGAATTTAAAAACTTGAGCAAAGAATTTCGCCCGAAATACGATTCTTTAAAAAATGCACTTCGGGATTCAATTAGATCTATCTTAAATCCCGAGCAAATCAAAGAGTTTGAGGAAATGATAAAAGAGACAGAAAAAAAATGAATGGAGGTAAATGGTAATGAAGCGAAAAATAATTCGCATTTTTATAATCGTCATCATTTTAATTGCAGCTGGGCTTGCGCTAGCTTTCTACTTCAATAATAGAAAAACTGGAACATATTCACTTAAAACATCGAAGGCAGATATAGGAGATATTGAGGTATATGTGACAACAACTGGTACATTAAATCCCGTCACACTTGTTCAAGTTGGAACACAGGTATCTGGGACGATTGCTAAGATATATGTTGATTTTAACGATGTTGTAAAAAAAGGTCAAATAATAGCTCAGATCGATTCAACTTTTCTTGCAGCGCAGGTCAGGGATGCAGAAGCTCAAGTTGAAAGAGCAAAAGCTCAAGTGAACCAAGCACAACGGGATTTAAACAGAATAAAAGAACTTTACGCAAAAAATCTTGTGTCCCAAG
>JBKBWH010000115.1:0-6204 GCA_046289115.1 Candidatus Kryptonium sp. | reverse complement strand
GATAGTTCTGGTTTAAGTTCGCTTCTATTTTGTGAAAGAAGGATGCGAGAAAATAAGGGCAATGTTACTCTTGTCGGCGTCACCGATAAAGTTTTAAGTTTAATAAAAATAGCAAGGCTTGATTCACTTTTTAAAATTTTTCCTTCAATAGAGGATGCACTCAATTCAAAAACAAAGAAGCAAGCTAAATGAACTTTGGTCTAATTGATTGGTTAATCGTCGTTCTTTACCTTCTCGGGGTCCTCATCTTTGGGATAATTTCCGGTGGGAAACAAAGAAATACGCTTGATTATTTTCTCGGGGCGAGGCAAGTTCCATGGCTTGCAGTCTGCTTTGCGGTTGTAGCAACGGAAACAAGTGCATTGACATTTTTAAGCATCCCTGGGGTTGCGTATGCGACAAATTTAAATTTTCTTCAGTTAACCTTTGGCTACATCTTGGGCAGAATTGCTGTGAGCTTTCTTTTTTTACCAGCTTATTATCGTGGTGAACTTGCAACGGCATATCAATTTTTAGGGATAAGGTTTGGGCGAAAGGTTAGAAATTTTGCATCGGTTGTTTTTATGTTAACGCGACTCGCAGCTGATGGAGTTAGATTATTTACAACGGCTATACCTCTTGCAGTGATTTTGAAAAATTCGGCTCAGTTTGCAGAATGGTCAGATACGCAAATTTATATAACTTCAATCATCGTTATTTCTTTCATCACATTCCTTTACACACTCATCGGTGGGGTAAGAGCAGTCATATGGATGGATGTCGTCCAAATGTTCATTTACATTGGCGGTGCTATTGCAGCAATCATTGTCCTTGGAGGCAAGATAGATGGCGGAATTTCGCATGTCATTAATTTCTCAGCAGAGAAATTTAAAATTATAAATTGGGGTTTTGATAAGCCATTAAAAGAATTTTTCAATCAACCCTACACTTTATTTGCAAGCTTAATCGGCGGTGCTTTTCTTTCAATGGCTTCACATGGAACGGATCAACTTATCGTTCAGAGACTTCTTACAACTGACTCAGTAAAAAACAGTCAAAAGGCTCTTATAACGACCGGATTTATAGTGGCGGTTCAATTTTTCATGTTTTTATTCGTTGGGTTGATGCTTTACACTTTTTATAACGGTGCAAAAATGAATCCGAATGAAGTCTTCGCGGATTTCATCGTAAAATATATTCCCTCCGGAATCTCTGGTCTGATAATTGCTGGACTTTTTGCAGCTGCTATGTCAACGCTTGCGGGTTCAATGAGTTCACTTGCATCATCAGCAATGATTGACATTTATAAACCATATTTTGGTAAAAATCCAGACGAGAGAAAGGAATTAATCATTTCAAGAGTTATAACCGCTGTGTGGGCTGTTCTTCTTGTTGGTTCGGCGATCTTCTTTATGCGAACTGAAAAAACCGTCGTTGAACTTGCTTTAAGCATCGCCTCTTTCACATATGGTGGATTGCTTGGGACATTTCTTCTTGGGGTTTTGTTCAAAAAAGTTGATGAAACAAGTGCACTTGTTGGATTTATAGCTGGAATCCTCGCAATGGTTTATGTCATCTTAAACACGAAAATCGCTTGGACATGGCACACTTTCATTGGAGCTGGAACGACGATAATTTTCGGCAACTTAGTTCAAATGTTGAGAGGTAAGTAGTTTGAACTTTGGGGCAAAAAATTTTTAAATTTGTTAAAAAAGTTAAAAATAAATCTCGGAGGAAAAAATGAAACTGCCTCGCTTTAAAAACGAACCTTTCACCGATTTCTCGAAACCTGAGAATCGCAAAAAGATGGAAAAAGCTCTCGCAAAGGTTGAGAGCGAACTTGGAAAAGAATACGATATCATAATCGGTGGTGAAAGGATTAAAACTAATGAGAAGTTTTACTCGTATAATCCATCAAAGAAAGATCAAATCGTTGGAGTTCTTCAAAAGGGAAACGCTGAGCTTGCCAATAAGGCAATTGAAGTGGCAAATGAAGCTTTCAAAGAATGGAGTTTTACTAAGCCAGAGTATAGAGTAAAAATCATGTTAAAAGCTGCGCAATTACTACGCAAGAGAAAGTTTGAATTTGCAGCATGGCAAGTTTTTGAGGTTGGTAAAAATTGGGCTGAAGCTGACGCAGATGTAGCGGAAGCAATTGATTATCTTGAATATTACAGCAGATGGGCTCTTCACTATGCAAAAGGTGCCCCTGTTGTCAAATATCCCGGTGAAAAAAATGAAATGGTTTACATTCCACTCGGTGCTGGCGCTGTGATCCCACCATGGAATTTCCCACTTGCAATTTTGCTCGGGATGACTGTTGGCGCTCTCGTGACTGGAAATACGGTCGTGCTAAAACCATCAAGCGATTCACCTGTTATTGGAGCAAAATTTTACGAGTTGATGAAAGAAGCAGGGCTCCCCGATGGAGTTCTTAACTTTATCACGGGTCCTGGGTCAAGCGTTGGAGATACATTAGTAGCACATCCCAAGACAAGATTTGTCGCTTTCACAGGTTCAAAAGAAGTCGGAATTCACATATACGAGCTTGCTTCAAAAGTTCAACCTGGACAAAAATGGCTTAAACGTGTAATCGCTGAAATGGGTGGGAAGGATGCTATAATTGTTGATGATGAGGCGGATCTTGATTCGGCAGTTAAAGGAGTTGTCGCTTCAGCGTTTGGTTATCAGGGTCAAAAGTGTTCAGCCTGCTCAAGAGCAATTGTCGTTGAAAGCGTTTATGATAAATTTGTTGAGAAGCTTGTCGCCGAAACAGAAAAACTTGAAATTGGACCTGCCAAGGATAATTATCCAGTCGGACCTGTGATAAATGCTGGTGCTCAGCAGAAAATCCTTTCATACATTGAAATTGGAAAATTAGAAGGTAAATTATTAACAGGTGGGGAAGCTGTGCGCCAAGATGAGGGTTATTACATTAAACCGACGATCTTCGCTGATGTTGATCCGCATGCGCGAATTGCCCAAGAAGAAATTTTCGGTCCTGTTCTTGCAGTTATAAAAGCGAAAGATTTTGATCATGCGATTGAAATTGCAAATGACACCGAATATGGCTTAACTGGCTCGGTTTACACAAAGAATCGTAAAAAGATCGAAAAAGCGAAGAGACTTTTCCATGTTGGCAATCTTTACATAAATCGCAAATGCACAGGTGCAATCGTTGGAGTGCATCCTTTTGGTGGTTTCAATATGAGTGGAACTGATTCAAAAGCTGGCGGTCCTGATTATCTCTTGCTCTTCTTACAAGGAAAAGCGATATCTGAAAAAATAAAATGAGTTAAAAACAAAAATCGCACTTAGATGAAAATACACGAATATCAAGCGAAAGAAATTTTAAAAAAATTTGGCGTTGCCGTTCCTAAAGGTAAGGTTGCCTTTACACCTGAAGAATCTGTTGAAGTGGCAAGAGAAATTGGTGGAGATGTCTGGGTTGTAAAAGCTCAAATTCATGCAGGTGGGAGAGGGAAAGCCGGCGGAATAAAACTCGCAAGAAGCTACGACGAGGTCTATGAACATGCGAAAAATATGCTTGGGTCAAAGCTTGTAACATATCAAACAGGTCCAGAAGGAAAAATCGTTAAAAAAGTTCTCGTTGAACAAGGTTTAAGCATTCAAAAAGAGCTTTATGTTGGTATAACGCTTGACAGAAGCACTTCAAGAAATGTTGTCATGGTGTCAAGCGAAGGTGGAGTTGAAATTGAGCAAATAGCTGCCGAAAGCCCAGAAAAGATTTTAAAAGAATATGTCGACCCCAAAGTTGGTTTTATGCCATACCAAGCGAGAAGACTTGCGTTTGGTCTCGGACTCGATGGTGAGGCTTTTAAAAATGCAGTTAAGTTTTTAATCGCCCTTTACAAGGCTTATGAAGAAACCGACGCCTCACTTGCTGAAATTAATCCCCTTGTTTTAACAACAGATGGACAAGTCCTCGCCCTTGATGCAAAGATGAACTTTGATGATAACGCTTTATTTAGACACCCTGAAATAGCTGAAATGAGAGATATTGATGAAGAGGATCCGCTTGAAGTTGAAGCATCAAAATATAATCTTAACTACATTCGCCTGAAGGGAAATGTTGGATGTATGGTCAATGGCGCTGGTCTTGCGATGGCAACGATGGACTTGATAAAACTTGCTGGTGGAGAACCCGCAAACTTTCTTGATGTTGGAGGTGGTGCAAAAGCAGAAACGGTTGAGCAAGGATTCAGGATAATACTTTCTGACCCAAATGTCAAAGCGATACTTATAAACATATTCGGTGGGATTGTTCGCTGCGATCGCGTCGCTCAAGGTGTTGTTGAAGCTGCACGAAAAGTTGGTGTAAATGTGCCGGTGGTTGTGCGACTTGAGGGAACAAATGCGGAAGAAGGAGCTAAGATCCTGAAAGAATCGGGACTTAATTTTATCGTTGCAAATGGTTTCAAAGATGCAGCTGAAAAAGTTGTCAATGTGTTAAAAGAACTCGGGATCAATTAAGCAAAAATTTGGGAGGGTCTCAGTGCCCTCCCTCTTTGAAAAAATTTAAACTACGCTTTAAAAAATGCCTAAAAAACTTATAACTGAAAAAACAGTTGTAGATTTTTTTAATCAGGGGAAGACGGAAATTGAAATTGACAAAAACACAATTGTAACTCCCTCAGCAAGAGATAAAGCCCTCCAACTCAAAGTTAAGTTTATAGAAAAAAAAGAAACATCGCCAAAATTTAATTATCCACTAAAGCCCGAGCCAAAAGCAGAGGGCAAAAAAATTGTTGCGATTGCAAGTGATCACGCTGGTTTCAAACTGAAAGAAGAATTGAAAAAATTTATCTCGGATCTTGGTTATTCAGTTCTTGATTTGGGAACAAATTCAGAAACACCGGTTGATTATCCAGACTTCGCGTATGCGGTGGCTTATGCGCTCGAATCAGGGAAAGCATGGCGCGGGATAATGATCGACGGCACAGGCATCGCATCGTCAATAGTTGCAAATAAGATCCCGGGCATAAGAGCAGCATGCTGTCACAACGAGTTTACCGCAAGAATTAGCCGAGAGCATAACGATGCAAACATTCTCACCATCGGGGCAAGGGTAATTGGGAACGAGCTTGCAAAAGAGATAACAAAAACTTTTCTTGAAACAAATTTTGGCGGTGGCAGACATCTGCAAAGGCTGAACAAAATAAGTGAGATCGAGAAAAAATATCTAAAGCAAAGGTGAACTTTCAAAAATGCCAAAAGCAACTGGAAATCCGATAAAGAAGGATAAAGCCTTCTTTGAGAATGAAGACAACATGAAAAATTTGCTAAGAATTTTAAACGCAAAAGCTGAACAGATAAAACTCGGTGGGGGCAAGGACGCAATTGAAAAACATCACAAAAGGGGGAAATTAACAGCAAGGGAACGAATTCAGAAACTTATCGATCCGGGAAGTGAATTTCTTGAAATTGGTTTATTTGCTGCCTATGGGATGTACGAAGAATATGGTGGTGCACCATCAGCTGGGGTTGTAGTCGGAATTGGAAAAGTTCATGGACGTGATGTCGTAATCGTTGCAAATGATGCTACAGTTAAAGCTGGTGCATGGTTCCCAATAACATGTAAGAAGAATTTGAGAGCACAGGAAATCGCAATGGAAAATCGAATACCGATTGTTTATCTTGTTGACTCTGCTGGCGTTTTCCTGCCATTGCAAAGTGAAATTTTCCCAGATAAGGAACATTTTGGTAGAATCTTCAGAAATAACGCTATAATGTCTTCAATGGGGATACCACAAATTGCTGCCATTATGGGACCATGCGTTGCTGGCGGTGCTTATCTTCCAATTATGAGCGATGAAGCTCTAATAGTTGAAGGCACAGGCAGCGTTTTTCTCGCTGGACCACATCTAGTGAAAGCTGCAATTGGCGAAGAAATTGACATTGAAACCCTCGGCGGTGCAACCGTCCACAGCGAAATAAGTGGAGTTACAGATTATAAATGTAAAAACGATGAAGAAGCGATCGAAACAATACGAAGCATAATTTCAAAACTTGGTGAAACCCCAAAGGCAAATTTCAACCGAACTGAACCACGACCCCCAAAATATGACCCATATGAAATCTATGGCATAATCCCAAAGGATATCTCAAGACCCTACGATATGTATGAAGTCCTCGCAAGGATAGTTGACGATAGCGAAATAGATGAATATAAAGCTGGCTATGGTAAAACATTAATTTGCGCTT
>JBKBWH010000114.1:0-6219 GCA_046289115.1 Candidatus Kryptonium sp. | reverse complement strand
CATCCAGATGAAAACATCCGTAAGGTTTGGGACGACCGATGAAATTCCAATACCTTTTATACTTTCAGGTTTCACATTTGCATCGTCACAGAAAAATTTTACAAGGAGCCATGTCTCATCTTCTGTCCTCGTTATCAAACTTGACACTCGCCAATCATAGATTAATTTCTCATCCTTGTAGATTCCAAAAACAGTGTGGGTATTTCCAATATCAATTGCCAGAAACATTTACGGTTTGGTCTTAGTTTTCGATTTCGTTTATAAAAGAAAGGATATGCTCTTTAATTTCATCCCTGACCCTTCGAAAAACCTTCATTCTTTCCTCCTTCGTTCCAGTTGCTTCAGCTGGATCTTCAAAACTCCAATGGATTCTTTTAACCTGTCCTGGGAAAGTCGGGCATGACTCCTTTGCTTTGTCGCAGACGGTTATAACATAGTCAAAATTTTGTCCGAGAAATTCGGATACATGCTTTGATCTATGGTTTGAAATGTCTATCCCGATTTCTTTCATCGCTTCAATGGCAAGCGGATGGACAAATGAGGGATGGGTTCCAGCTGAGAAGACTTCAAATTTGTTATTCCCGAAATGTCTTAACAATCCTTCTGCCATTTGGCTTCGGCAGGAATTGCCTGTGCAGAGGAATAAAACCCTTATCATCTTTTTAATGACTTTATTTTAAATAGGGGAGACGCGAAGGTCTCCCTTTATGAAGTTATACTGGTTGCAGATATTTTTCAAGTCGTGAAAGAAGATTTTTCTTGGGCATTGCTCCAACTATTTGTTCTAAAACGCGACCATTTTTAAAAAGCATAAGCGTTGGAATGCTCATTATTCCATATTTCATCGCTGTTTTTGGGTTGTAGTCAACATTTAATTTCCCAACTTTCAATTTGCTGCTATATTCGTTGGCGATCTCCTCAATAATTGGAGCTATCATTCTGCATGGGGCGCACCATTCAGCCCAGAAGTCGACCAAGACCAGTTTATCAGATTTAAGCACTTCCTCTTCAAAGTTTGAATCGGTAAGTTCAATTATGTTTTTGGACATTTTATCCTCTTTTTTATTTTGGAATTAGTTTGACATTTTTTTCACCGAATAACTCTCTTAAGCCATTGATCAACTCAGAGGTTGGTTTAACAAGTATATAGGGGATTTCAAACCTTTGAAGTAAAACCTCGTTTTCCTTAACATCGATTTCAATTGGGCAGTTCCCCTCTTCACACTTTTTAATAATCTCTGCTAAATGTTTCACTTTTTCGGGCGACTCATTTTTATCAGCTATCGCGACAATTTTATATGTGAATTTTTCTTTAACTTCTTCGATCGGATAGATTTCTTTGGCAACAATTCTTAATGAGTTTCCCTGTTTTTTTGCTTCGCCGACGACCATAACAAGTCCTTCGATGAAGAGATGTCTTGAATAATTTTTATAAACTTCGTTAAAGGCAACGCATTCACCTTTTCCCGTGAAATCTTCAATCTCAAAAATTAGCATTTGGTTTTTATTTTTATCTAACTTTATCTTCATATCCGTTATAACTCCACAAGCTCGGACGAGACTTCCATCCTCAACCACATCCGATTCTCCAAGTTTCACGGTTGAGAAGGTTTGAACTTCGTCGAAATATTTCATTAGAGGATGCCCCGAGACATAGAAGCCAAGGACATTTCTTTCGTAAGAGAATTTTTCCATCTCATTCCATGGTTTTACATCAGGCAAGGGTGGATAATTGCCCTCATCAACTTCTTCGTTATGGAAATCAAATAACTGTGCTTGTCCGTTTCTTCTATCTCTTTTAACTTTTTCACCGTAATTCATAGCTATCTCAACAGCTTGCAAAAGTTGTGCCCTATGTCCACAATTTAAAGAATCAAAAGCTCCGGCTTGAATTAAACTTTCAATAGCTCTTTTATTAACAACTCTTAAATCAACCCTTGCGCAGAAATCAAATAAGTTTTTAAATTTGCCACTTTTATTTCTCACATTTATTATCTCGTTTACAGCATTTTCACCGACATTTTTAATTGCACCAAGCCCAAACCTTATCGTATTTTTATCTATGATCGTGAAGTCAAAGTTGCTTTCGTTAATATCTGGCGGTAAAACTTTTATCCCCATCCTTCGACATTCTTCAATGAATTGAACTATTTTGTCGGTATTGTTCAATTCGCTTGACATTGTAGCTGCCATGAACTCCGCGGGGAAGTGAGCTTTAAGGTAGGCGGTTTGATAAGCGATGTGGGCGTAGGCAACGGCATGGCTTTTGTTAAACCCATAAGAAGCAAATTTCTCAAGCATGTCGAAAATTTCTTCTGCGATTTTCCTGTCAATCCCGTTTTTAACAGCTCCATTGATAAACTCATCTCTTTGCTTTGCCATTAACTCTTTATCTTTTTTACCCATCGCTCTTCTCATTAGGTCAGCTTTTGCAAGCGAAAATCCAGCGATTTGATTGGCAATTTGCATCACCTGCTCCTGATAAACGATGATTCCGAAAGTTTCCTTTAAAATTGGCTCGAGCTTTGGATGAAGATATTCAACGGGTTTTCGCCCATGTTTTCTTTCGATATACTCATCGATCATCTCCATTGGACCGGGTCTATAAAGAGCATTCATCACGGCAAGATCATGAATGTTTGTCGGTTTTAACCTTCTCAGATATTCCTGCATTCCGGAACTTTCAAACTGGAAAACGCCAATTGTTTTGCCCTCACTAAGAAGATCGTAAGTTTCTTTATCATCAAGCGGAATTTCGTCAATGTTTATCTCGATCCCGTAATTTTGTTTTATCAATTTTAATGTGTTAACTATGACCGTGAGGGTTCTTAAACCAAGTATATCAACCTTTAAAAGCCCGGCTTTTTCAAGGTAGTCTTTATCATATTGTGTCATCAATTCGGTTTGAGGGGTTTGATAAAGTGGCACATAATCGCTTATATCTCCAGGGGCGATGACGATTCCAGCAGCGTGAGTTGAGGGATGTCGGTTTAAACCTTCAAGAATGAGCGCATATCTTACAAGTTCCTTTAGTTTCGGGTCAGTTGTGTTTTTGAGCCATTCCAGTTCTGGCGTCTCAAGCGCTTCGCTTAAAGGCAGTGGCTTGCCTTGGTGGACAGGTATGTTTTTTGTGATTGAATCAACAGTTTGAAGTGAAATTCCAAGAACCCTTGCAACATCCCTTATCACAGCGCGGGATGAAAGCGTCCCAAATGTAATTATTTGTGCGACAGATTTCTCTCCATATTTTTTCTTAACATAATCGATCACGAGTTCTCTCTTATCATCGGCGAAGTCAACATCAATATCAGGCATCGAAACCCTTTCAGGGTTTAAAAATCTTTCAAAAAGCAAACCATATTTCAATGGATCAATGTTTGTGATTCCAAGTGCATATGAAACTATAGACCCTGCTGCTGAACCTCTCCCTGGTCCAACAGCAACGCCCATTTTCTTTGCTTGATGTATAAAATCATGCACAATTAAAAAATAAGTTGAAAATCCCATTCTTTTGATCACATCAAGCTCATACCTTAATCTATCTTCAATTTCCTTCGTTATGGTTTTATATCTTTTTTGCAATCCCTCAAAGGCGAGTTTCTCAAGATATTCATCCGGGGTTTTCACTCCCGCATCTTTGGGAATAGGAAAATGCGGAAGGTAATTTTTACCAAGCTCAATTTCAAGATTACACTTTTCAGCAATTTCAAGCGTTGATTCAATTGCCTCGGGAAAATCTTTAAACGCCAGATACATTTCTTCAGAATTTTTAAAGTAGACCTGATCTGTCCCGTATTTTAGCTGATAAATGTCCTTGATAGAATTTTTATCCTGAATTGATATAAAGATATTGTGTGGAATTGCGTGTTCTTGCTTAAGATAATGACAGTCGTTTGTAGCGACGAGTTTTATCCCAAGTTCTTTTGCAAGCCGTGGCATTCCTTGCAGGACGGGTTGCTCTTTGTCTATAAAGTGATTTTGAATTTCAAGGTAAAAGTCATCGCCAAAGAGATTTTTAAATTTCACCGCCATTTTTTTTGCGCCCTCGTAATCACCATCAACAAGATAAGTGGAGACAACCCCACCGATACATGCTGAAAGAGCTATAAGCCCCTCACGATACTTTTCGAGGACTTCAAAGTCTATTCTTGGCTTGTAATAAAATCCTTCAGTATGCCCAATTGATATAAGTTTGCTTAAATTTTTCAAACCGGTGCTATCCTTTGCGAGCAAAACAAGATGTTTGTAGTGGGTTTTTTTATGTCTTACCGCAAGGTCTGATTCCTCGTCTTTGCTTCCCTTTGTTTTTTCGAACCTTGAACCGTCTGTGATGATGTAAACCTCGCTTCCAATTATTGGTTTTATCCCAGCCGCTTTTGCTTTGATATAAAATTCAAGTGCCCCAAACAAAACTCCATGGTCTGTTAATGCAACTGCGGACATTTTATTCTGGACTGCGGATTCGATGATGCCATCTATGGTGCTTATTGCGTCAAGAATGCTATAATGAGAGTGGTTATGGAGATGAACAAATTCAGGCATTTATCGCCCTAAGTTTTTATTTAACAAATTGGTAAATTTGAAGACATCAAAATATACGCAATGGGAGCAATAAAAGTCAAGGTTTTGTCTTCAGGCAAATATCTCACAACAAAGGAATGGCTTGATAAATTTAACTTTATGTTTTATATTTGAACTGATAATCAAACTTTACTTTTGTCAAAGGCGCGGGAAAGGTTTATAAAGTTTTTTTATAAAAATAGTTTTTCTCTGTATGAGTGGAAAAGCCTTTGCAAGTTTGATAACGTTTTTCATAATTTTGATCACTGGGGTTTTAATTTACCTTAACGAACATTTTATTATAAGAAATTTTGAAAGCCGCGAAAGTGGCAAAATCGATGTTTTATTTTCGAATTTGAAACACGCGGTTAAATCTCATCTTTTGAATGGGGAGGGCGAAAAATTTTTTGAGTTTATTCAGGGCTATAAAGATTTTCCAGGTATAAAGTTAGTGGCGGTATTTGATAGTTTGGGTAATATAGTTTTTGATATTGGTGATCGGGACGAGATCCCCTCGAGATTATCATTATTTCAAGCGGATGTTTTACGGTATATCCCCGAACGGAGGATTTATGAGGCTTTTTCTCGGGTTTGGAATGAGAATGGGAAAAGCGTTGGAGTTATGCTTAAAGTTGATGCTATGCCCTACAGGGAAAGTATAGCTAGAACAAACTTGTTAATTTTTACTCTTATTGCCCTTATTGTGATTTTGGGGTTTATCGCTGTGATTGCAACTTTTAGTCATAGAGTGATAAAACCGATATCAAAAGTTTCAGGACTTATGCAGGACATAGCGCGGGGTGTTTACAATGTTCAACTTGAAGTTTCTCCATCATCCGATATTTATGAATTCGCTGAGAATTTCAATCAGATGGTTAAGCTTCTTGATGAAAAGGAGGGACGGCTTGAAAGGCAGAAATCTCAGTTTAAAGTTATATCAGAAATTTCACGGCTTGGTCTTGATATAAAATCAGTTGAGGAGTTTTTTAAAAACGTCGTTGTGCTTATAAGAAATGAGTTTAACTTTTTGAATGTTATTTATTTTACTGTTGATTCGTCGAAAAAGTTAAGGTTGAGCGCTATTTCGGGTTATCTTGAGAATTATATTGATGAGAATTATGTGGTTGAGGTCGGTTATGGGATCGCAGGGTCGTCCGTTTTAATTGGGGATGTGATTGTCATAAATGATGTCTCAAGAAGTCCACAGTTTATTCCTCTTTATGATGCCCCTATCCAATCGGAGTTGGCAATACCTATTAAAAAGAAGGGAAAGATTGTCGGGGTTCTGGATATAAGCTCGGAGAAAATGAATGCTTTTACTTCGGAGGATGTAAAAGTTTTCAAGACGATCGCTGAGACAATATCTGTTATACTTGAGAAGTTTGATTCCACAGTGGAAAATGTTAAGCTTCTTTTCAAACTTGAATCGGTTTACAAGTTAACCCGCGATCTTGTTTTGATAAGGGATATTGATAGAATTTTTGAAAACGCGGTTAAAATAATTCATTCTGTCCTTGGCAAGAAAGAACTTGTGGTGGAAATTTATGAAAGGGTTGAGAACTTGCTCGTCATGAAAAGCATTTATGGTTCTCTGAAAGAGCCATTGCCATATGAGTATATTCAATTAGTTAGTGAAGGGATAATTGGGAAGGCAGTTAG
>JBKBWH010000113.1:0-6237 GCA_046289115.1 Candidatus Kryptonium sp. | reverse complement strand
AAAAGGTGGTTTTGTCTTGCTCGGATGGGCAGAAGTTGGTTTTGTTTATACATTCACAAAAACTCCAATTTACGGGATCGAAGATTTAAAGAAAATTAAAATGTGGGCCTGGCAAGGCGACCCGATCGCAGAAGTTGCATATAAAGTTATTGGAATTACACCTGTGCCACTATCCGTCACGGAAGTTTTAACTTCACTTCAAACAGGTTTAATCGATGGCGTTTACGGCTCCCCACTCGCAATCCTTGCAACACAATGGTTCACAAAAGTTAAATATATGCATAATGTCCCTTTAACGGATGCCTCAGGCGCCCTTTTAATTTCCAAAAAATACTTCGATTCACTTCCAAAGGATTTACAGGAAATCCTTTTGAGAAATGGCAAAAAATATATGAGAAAACTTGTTGAATTGACAAGAGTAGAAAATCAAAAAGCGATCGAAACATTAAAGAAAAACGGTATAATCATCACAAATCCACCCTCAAAAAAGCTCCTCGAAGAATATGACGAAATAGGAAAAAGAGCAAGAAGAATGCTCGTCGGAAAACTATTCACAGAGGAATGGCTTAACAAAATCGAAAAAGCACTTGAAGAATATCGAAAAACAAACACCAAAACATCCAACTGATGAAATTTGTAAACTTAATCGACGAAATTATTGCTAAGGTTGAACTAATTATTTTGATGGTGCTACTTTCCTTGATGGTCATCATTGGTTTCACACAGGTCGTGTTAAGAAACATATTTGAAACTGGGATATCGTGGGCTGACCCAATGTTAAGATATACTGTTCTATGGCTTGCCTTCATTGGAGCATCAGTGGCAACCCGAGAAAATAGACATATCAACATTGATGTTTTAACCCGCCTGCTTTCTCCAAAATTGAAGAAAATAGTGTCCATCTTAACTAATCTCTTCGCTCTTTCGGTTTGTTTAATTTTGCTTAAATCCTCAATCGATTTCATAAAAATAGAGATGGAATTTCCAAGCGAAATCTTCCTTGGCTTCAAAAATTGGATGCTCGAAATAATTATACCCATAGGATTTTCCATAATGAGTTTAAGATTCTTCTTCAACATCGTGAAACTAATTTTTGTCAAAAACATTTTTTGAGTAGCAAATGCTAAACTTTTTATTGCTCCTGCTTTTCATTCTCTTCGCGCTTTTCAGAACTCCCCTCTTCACTGTTATATCTGCAATCGCAATTTTAAGTTTTCTTTCCATAAAGACGGATTTATCTGCAATTATAATTGAAATGCTTCGCCTTGCAAACACTTCTACTTTAATTGCCATACCACTATTTACATTTGCCGGATATATCCTCGCTGAAAGCAACACGCCAAGACGACTTGTGAATTTCACACAAGCACTTTTTGGATGGTTTCCCGGAGGGCTTGCCCTCGTGGTCTTGGTATCATGCGCTATATTTACTGCCTTTACCGGCGCTTCCGGAATTACAATTGTTGCATTAGGGGGTCTTGTCTTACCAGCACTTATAAAAGGGAATTATTCCGAAAAATTCTCGCTTGGTCTTGTGACAACATCTGGAAGTTTGGGCTTGCTTTTCCCACCCAGTTTACCACTAATTCTATACGCTTTCGTCTCCCAAGTTGATGTTGACAAACTTTTTATCGCTGGAATCTTACCCGGAATTTTGCTCATCTTTTTACTTTCAATTTACAGCACGGTAAAAAACTACAAAATCATCCAAACACAAAAGTTTTCGTTTCAAAATCTATGGCGAGCAACGATTGATGCAATTTGGGAAATTCCCCTGCCTTTTTTGATAATTGGGGGAATCTACACTGGAATTTTCACCGTAATAGAAGCGTCTGCAATAACCGCCGTCTATGTTTTTATAGTGGAGTTTTTCATCTATAGAGATCTAAATCTCAAAAAGGACATCCCCAGAATAATGAAGGAAAGTATGATACTTGTAGGAGGGATATTGATAATCCTCGCCTCTGCCCTCGGCTTGACAAGCTATCTGATAGATGAACAAATCCCAATGAAAATTTTTGAATTTATTCAAAACTACATTTCAAGCAAATACATTTTTCTTCTTCTGCTCAACCTTTTCCTACTTGTGGTCGGAATGCTTATGGATATTTTCTCGGCGATAATCGTTGTCGTCCCAATTATAACTCCAATCGCTTTGAAATTTGGCATTGACCCAATCCATCTTGGAATAATTTTTCTAACAAATCTTGAGATAGGCTACCTCACCCCACCGGTTGGTTTAAATCTTTTCATATCAAGTTTCAGATTTGAAAAGCCCATAATTAAAATCTATCTTGCAACATTGCCGTTTATCTTGATACTTTTCATCGGGCTCCTGTTAATAACCTACATCCCGGAGATATCACTGTTTCTGGTGAAAAGATAAAATTTACTTTATCAAAACCATCTTTTTGCTATCTTGGAATTCGCCCGCCTTGACTCTGTAAATGTAAACTCCACTTGGAAGATCATCTGCTCTGAACTTGACTATCTTTTCACCCGCTTCAAATCTTTCACCTTGAACAAGCGTCCTTACTTTCCTGCCACGCAAATCAAAAACTTCAACCGTCACATTCGCTGATTTAGGTAAGGCAAATTTTATATTTGTCTCAATATTGAACGGGTTCGGATAATTTTGATATAAAATGAACTTACTCGGAATTAGATTATTACCACCTGAATCGGTTATAATTTGAAGCCATCTTTCCCTTGCTCTCAAAACAGCTTTTCTTAAAACTTGCACACTATCACCGCAAACGATCGCAAAACCAAGTTTCAATGTATCATTATTCTTTAGCAATTGACTTCCACCAGAAATCACCACAGATACATCCCCAGCTCCAGCTGAATTTCTTTTAACACCTCTAAAGCTCAACGCCTCCCACTTTTCACCCTTTGTGAAACCATCATATATTCCCCACAGATCATCTCCAGCGTTATTTATAAACCATATCCCTTGTTCACCCCCGCCCACAAGTGCAACACCAACGATTGTTTTTTCACCGGGCGTATCAACATCATACACATAAACAAAATTTCCAACTTCATCATAAACAACTACATTTTCATATGCGCTTCCGAGGTCAAAATCAAGAAACAATCCAGCCCTGAAATTTTGATGATCTGTTCCAGATTTGTTTATTATTGAATACTTCAACAACACGAAATTCATATCATCAAAAGTTTGATCAAAAGCAAAACTGTTAAGCAAAACTTCAATCCCAACTCTATTTTGAGTTGGCGCCAACGAATCATTAAAAATTGAGAAACCATCCTGCGCCGAAATCTCCCCTGGCGTTATAAGGTAAAAAGAGGTCTTTGCAGAGAAATCTTTATTTTGTTTTTGTCCCGTCTCATCCCTTGCCACATCTGCAATTTTAGAACTGCTGAAGCCAGCCATAAAAGCACCCTCAAAAAGCAGATTATTCCCCCCACGATAAATTAAACCCCTCCCTTGCCTGTTGTGTGGATAATCATTAAAAGCAAGATTCCCCTTGCTTGTTATAGTCAAAGTTATAAAGTTGGCATTATGCTCCCTAAATGTAGGTCTAACAAAGACTTTGAAATATACAAAATCAGTATATGAGCCGGAAGAAATTTTAACGACAAACTTTACAGTGTGATTTTCTGGCGTATTTGGCAAAATTTGAAATTTAAACGGCTCGTTTAAATTACTTTTTGACTGTAAAGTTCCAAGAGAACCGATCGTAAAAGTCCCACTTATTATCTGAACATAAGGGTCGGAAGTTTCAAGCCGTGCAATAAGGTTTGGAGCGGGCTCAAGATAATTTTTAAAAATTCCCTTAACTTGAACCACTTCACCAGGGTCAATGGCACCATCCTTATTTCCAAGCGAATCATCCACTATAAGATCTTCAAATCTAACTGCCGGAGAACTAACTGTCAAAGCCCTATAAGCATTAACGCGACCATAGCCAAGCTGATAACGATAATTCGGGTTTTTATAATCTATCGGGTCAGCTGTAACTCTTATCTTTTCAGCAACTTGATCCGGGGTTAAATTGGGAAACTTAGCCCTGACAAGTCCAGCGATTCCAGCAACAAGAGGACTTGCCATTGATGTCCCAGTAAGAATTGTGTAAGTGTTATCGTACCAAGTATTGAAGATTCCACCATCAGTAACAAAAACCCCACCGGGAGCAGATACATCAACAGTTTCACCAAAGTTTGAATATCCCGCCTTAACATCATTTGAATCAACAGAAGCAACGCTTAAAACATGCTTATATCCAGATGGAGAATGAAACCCATCACTTCTGCTATTTCCCGCAGCCGCTACAATAAGCGCACCTTTTGAATTTGCATAATTTATTATCTCCTGCTCAAATCTTGATCCTCCCCCACTTCCCCAACTGCAATTTATAACTTTCGCACCATTGTCAACTGCATAAACAATTCCCTCATATCCATAGTAAATCAAATTATCCGAATCATCATCTATAGAAGCCTTAACAGCCATAATTTTGCATTTAAAACCTGCACCAGCAACTCCTATTCCATTATTTGTCACAGCGGAAGCAATGCCAGCAACATGAGTCCCATGAACAGGCTTTTTCTCGCTCGGATCGTTATCTTGCTTAGATTTTTGATTATTAAAATTATCTTTTCCACCAAAGTCCCAGCCAACGAAATCATCAACATAACCGTTGCCATCATCGTCAATCCCATTACCCGGAGTTTCCCTCCAATTGCGCCATATATTTCCGGCAAGGTCAGGATGATCAAGATCAACGCCCGTGTCAACTATTCCAATTACAATACTTGTATCACCTTGGGATAAATCCCACGCAAGCGGTAATTCAACTTTTCTAAGGTACCATTGTTTGGTCTCAAAATATTGATCGTTTGGGATAAAATATGGTTTATGTATATAGTGAGGCTCTGCATATTCAACGCTCTTAAGTTGTGATAACTTTGAAACAACAAAATCAACGCTCATCATCTCAGGAAAACGAACAATATAAAATAAACTTAAATCCGGCTCGCCCCTTTTTAATAAACCACCCTCATGGTTTGGAAACATTTTTTCAATCGACTTTATACCAAGTTTAGCCGAGATATCGTTGAACTCATTTATTTCGACTTTGTTTAGAGCGAGCCGATTTTTATATTCAGGTTTAAACTTAACAATCGCAATTCCGGGGATAAACAAACGCTCCTCGTCACCGCGCTGATAATAAATCTTGTTTATCGTAAGCCCAGCAAGAGTGAAATCATCACTATCGTGATAGAAGATGGGTGCAATCAAAATTGTAAATAAACAAAAGAAAAACAATAAAACAATTCGCATACAATACGAACCTTTTTGTTAAAGAATTTTCACCGCTTCTTGACCAGATACGATCCTAAGAAGCACGCCACTTTAAAATTAAAATTTAAAATGAAAAGCCAAAGCCAGCAGAAAGAACATTAACATTACCGATGGAATAGTCAACATTCAAATCAAAAATTGCAAGTCCTAATTTGAACCCAGCGGTCGCCCTGAAATTATTTTTACCTTTTAAGTTTAAGCTTATTTCTTGGGATGCTCCAATGGGGGGCTTATAACTATAATTTATATCAGCTGAAAATGTCTCGTAACCAGCACCTCCATAAAGTGTAAAGAAGATAAAACTTTTACTAACATGAACATTAGCACTTAAAGCAGTCGCTTTAAGATAGTTCCCGACTTTTAATTGTTGATACACACCTTGAATCGCAACATTTACCGGGAACATCGGGATATATTGACTTATGCTATGCCCCAATCCAATGCCAAGTAAATTTACACTTCCAATATCATCGTTAATTTTAATTGACGGGATGAACCTAACGAGAAGTTCTGAATTCATAGTTGATATCGCAACCTGTGGAACAGCAAGCGGAACAAGTTTTAAACCAATTCCACCGGGTAAATCGACATAAACACCATCAGGATATTTTGTATATCTTATTCCTTTTGCCCCACCATCTTTGTCGCCAAAAACCGTCGCTGTTTTAACGCTTTGAGGATCGTAATACTGGCCAAGTTCAGCGGTAAACTTTTCCATTGACGATGGAACAAAAACAGCCATTCCCTTAACACCAATATAAAATCCAAAAAATTTGCTCATAGATGCAGTATGAGAAAGCCCAGAATTTAAATTCGCCCCCATCACATCAACAAGCGGTTGAATATAACCTTTAACAGCGGACTCCGGAAAACTTCCAAGATTTCTATCAACTTGTGAAAAAGCA
>JBKBWH010000112.1:0-6283 GCA_046289115.1 Candidatus Kryptonium sp. | reverse complement strand
GTCATAATGGTTCCAGTTTTAAAGTTTTTTAATTCGTTAAGCTATGTGAGGGTAAGTGATGAAATTTTACTCATTTTCGTTATTTCAATTTCAGCATTGATCTTCATAAAGCATTTTAAACCACTTCTTCAACTTATCAAGGAGGGTAAAATTTTACAAAACAAATTTCAAAAAAGCGATGCGTAGAAGTCATAGCGCAAAAATTTTATGGCTTGGCTTTGTTGCGGTTCTTGTCGTTGGGATGTTTATTGGTTACTCTGTAAGTTCACTTTTAGGAAAGGTTAGAGATTCTTTAAAAAATTCACCAACAGTTGAGAAAGTTTATCAAGAGTCATCAAATCATGCCGAAAACCTTCATTATGATGTTGTACAAAACATTTACGATGAAAGGCATAACGCTATAACGAAAGCAGTTGCCAAGGCAAGTCCCGGCGTCGTTGGGATAAATGTCACCGCAATTGAAGAGTATACCGACCCGTTTTTCAGATTTTTTGAGGATGATCCATTTTTCAGGTATTTCTTTGGTGATAGGTTTAAATATCGCGTTCCAGTTAGAAGCCTTGGTTCGGGATTTATAATTTCGTCGGATGGTTATATTGTCACCAACGATCATGTAGTTGGAAACGCCAGGGAGATAGTAGTGACGCTTTCAACAGGGGAAAAATATAAAGCGAAAGTTGTTGGCAGGGACCCCGTATCTGATATTGCTGTTTTGAAGATTGATGCGAAAGAGAAACTGCCTTATCTTGTTCTTGGAAATTCTGATGATGTCATTATTGGTGAATGGGCAATTGCTATGGGCAATCCTTTTGGCTTGTTTGAAGTTGGGCATAAGCCAACTGTTACCGTTGGAGTGATAAGTGCGGTTAAAATGAACCTTCGCTCTGTCGGTGGGAGAATTTATAGGGATATGATTCAAACGGATGCTGCAATTAACAGCGGAAATAGCGGAGGACCACTTTTAAATTCATTAGGTGAGGTGATAGGGATTAACACTGTTATCTACACGCCAGATCAAGGCAATGTTGGTGTTGGCTTCGCCATCCCTATAAATAGAGCGAAGGTGATAATTGATGAACTAATTAAGAAGGGTAAGATCGATCGCGATTTCAGGATTGGGATGAAAGTTCAAACGCTTGATGAAAACCTTGCGAGATATTTTAATCTTCCAAAGGCTGAAGGTGTGATAGTCACAGATGTATCTCCGGGGAGCCCATCCCAAAGGGCTGGTTTTAAAGAGGGGGATTTGATTGTTGAGGTTAACGGCGAACCTATAAAGGATGAACAGTCACTAATTGAGATAATTAAAACTGCAAAAGTTGGTGATGTTTTGAATTTTAAAGTTTTGCGAGATGGGAAGGCAGTTGTGTTAAAGTTAAAACTTGAAAGATCATAAGGAGGGCAAGCTATGATTCCAAGGTATACAAGAGCCGAAATGGAAAGGATATGGTCGGATGAAAATAAGTTTAACATATGGCTTCAGATTGAAATACTTGCTGTTGAAGCTCATTCAAAACTTGGGCTTGTACCAGAATCAGCTGTTGAGGAAATAAAACGTAGAGCAAAGTTTGATATAAATCGTATCCTCGAGATTGAAGAAAGGGTGAAGCATGATGTCGTCGCTTTTCTTACGAATGTTGCTGAAAATGTCGGTGAATTTGCAAAGTATATTCACTATGGGATGACATCTTCTGATGTGCTTGATACTTGCCTTGCACTTCAAATGAAGCAAGCAGGGGAGCTCATAATTGATGACCTTGAAAAGTTAGCCCAAGTTTTAAGGCAAAAAGCAATTGAGCATAAATACACTGTGATGATTGGACGGACGCATGGGGTTCACGCTGAACCTATAACGCTTGGCTTTAAGTTTGCACTTTGGTTTGAGGAGACGAAGAGGAACATTGAAAGGATGAAGAGGGCAGTTGAAAATATATCGTATGGTAAAATTGCTGGCGCAGTTGGAACTTATGATAACGTTTCTCCATTCGTTGAAAAATATGTATGTGAAAAACTTGGCTTAAAAGTTGAACCAATCTCAACGCAGGTAATCCAAAGGGATAGACACGCTGAATATTTAACGGCGCTTGCCATCATTGCGTCCTCGCTTGAAAAATTCGCAACTGAGATAAGGCACCTACAAAGAACTGAAGTTTTAGAGGTTGAGGAGTATTTTTCCGAAGGTCAGAAGGGCTCATCGGCGATGCCTCATAAAAGAAATCCGGTAAGGTGTGAAAGAATATCCGGGCTTGCAAGAGTTATAAGAGCGAATGCTTTAGCATCGCTTGAAAATATATCGCTTTGGCACGAGAGGGATATTTCTCATTCATCGGTTGAAAGGATAATCATTCCAGATAGCACGACGCTTCTTGATTTTATGCTCAATGAGATGATCGACATAATTGAAAAGCTTCTCATTTATCCTGAGAAAATGGTCAAAAATTTAAACTTGACGAATGGTTTAATCTTTTCGCAGAAGGTTTTACTTGCACTTATTGAAAAGGGATTAACACGGGAGAAAGCATATGAACTTGTTCAGAGAAATGCGATGAGATGTTGGAAGACCGGAGAAGAATTTTCGGGGCTTTTGAAAGAGGACCCGGAAATTTCAAGATACATAAGCGACGGAGAAATTGATGAAATTTTTGACTATAAAAGTGTGCTTGAGAAAATCGATTTCATCTTTGAGAAAATTGGAATTGAAAAATAAATTCTATTTCACATGTAAAAACAAAAATGGGAAATCAACATGGCTGAGGTCTTCAAAAATTACATCAACGGAAAATGGGTTGACGCAAAATCAGGTAAAACATTTGAAAACAGAAATCCTGCTAATTGGGATGATTTGATAGGTGTATTTCCAAAGTCTGGACCTGAAGATGTTGAGGAAGCTGTAAAGGCAGCAAAGAAAGCATTCGAGTCTTGGCGTCTTGTTCCGCCACCAAAGCGAGCTGATATAGTTAAAAAAGCGGCTGACTTGCTTGTTCAACGAAAGGAAGAAATTGCACGTGAGATGACCCGAGAGATGGGGAAAATTTTGCTTGAGACGCGCGGTGATGTTCAAGAGGGGATTGATACCGGATATTATGCAGCTGGTGAAGGCAGGAGATTATTTAGCTACACGACCACATCTGAGTTGCCAAATAAATTTGCTATGGCAATTAGGATTCCCGTTGGGGTTGCTGGAGTTATAACGCCGTGGAATTTCCCGATGGCTATTCCAACATGGAAAATTTTCCCTGCGCTTGTTGCTGGAAACACAGTCGTATTTAAACCGGCGTCCGATACTCCGAAGACGGCGACGACGCTTGTTCAAATTCTTGAAGAGGCTGGGGTTCCAGAAGGCGTTGTTAATCTTGTTCATGGCGGGGGAAATGAAGTTGGTATGACAATTGTAAAGCATCCTGATGTTAATTTAATTAGTTTTACTGGATCAACAACGGTTGGGAAGGTGATATCAAGGGAAGCGTCGGATACATTAAAGCGCGTTTCGCTTGAAATGGGTGGAAAAAACGCGCAGATAGTTCTTGAGGACGCAAACCTTGAACTTGCTCTTGATGGCGTTCTTTGGGGTGCTTTTGGAACCGCTGGGCAAAGATGTACGGCGACAAGTAGATTGATATTGCATGAGGCGATTTATGATCAGTTTATCGAGATGCTTGTTGAGAGAGTTAAAAAGTTGAAAGTTGGAAATGGACTTGATGAATCAACCGAGATGGGTCCGATTATAAATGAGGCCCAACTTAACAAAATTCATCAGTATGTTGAGATTGGTAAACAAGAAGGTGCTAAATTGTTAATCGGTGGGTATAGGTTAACCGGTGGTGAATATGATAGGGGATGGTTTTATGCTCCAACGATATTTGTTGATGTTCATCCAAAAATGAGGATAGCGCAGGAGGAAATTTTCGGTCCAGTTTTATGTGTCATAAAAGTTAAATCATTTGAAGAAGCAATTGAAGTATTGAACGATAGCAGTTATGGGTTGTCATCTTCGGTTTACACAAGGGATGTGAATAAAGCATTTAAAGCGATAAGGGATATTCAAGCTGGGATCACATATATAAATGCACCGACGATTGGGGCAGAGACGCATCTTCCTTTTGGTGGAGTTAAGCAGACGGGCAATGGGCATCGTGAAGGTGGTTGGACTGTTTTCGATTTCTTTACAGAAATTAAAACGGTCTATGTTGATTACAGCGATAAACTACAGAGAGCTCAAATTGATACTTACAAAGAATAGTTAAATGATTTCGGGTGGGTGCAATTTGCGCCCACCCACTTAATTTGTCCCAAATACATAGTCCCATATTGGTGTAGAGACGCCAAAGAATTTATCTGGCGCTTTATAGTGATGTTGTAAATGATGTTTCCAAAGATAACGAAGCTTGTTCTTTGGCGGTTTAAAATGATGGATTGCATAATGTGTCATATCGTAGATTATATATCCTGCCACGAAGCCCGGGAAAAATGCGAAGGTGTAAATTCCGAACAAAGATTTGAAAAAATACCAAAAGATAACAGCCAAAATTAAGCTAACCGCTGGGGGCATAACTAAACGTTTGGGGTCGTTTGGATATTGATGGTGAACTCCGTGTATCATAAATTGTATTCTAAAACCAAGTTCTGTTTTTGGTTGAAAATGAAATAAAAATCTATGTAAAAGGTATTCCGCAAGTGTCCATGAGAGAATGCCACCTGCAAAGAGCCCAGCGGTGGTGATGAACTTAAAGTTTAATTTATTTAACGAGTGGAAAATCAAATATAAAACCACAGGGGAGTACACGATGCATGGTGTTAATGGATGAGTTTTCGTTAATTCTTCAAGAAATTTATTTTTAAAAATTTGAGCGGAGCCTTTCCTTGGATAAAGATAATCTGGGATTCTTGTATTTGCTTTAATATATTCAGCCATTTTTCTTCCACCTTTTATTTCATCGTTGAAAATAATTTAGCACACTTTTGTGACTTTTCCAAACCTTTTAAACTTTTTTCAGGAAATTTAGGTGTCGCATTAAATCGAGTTGATTTTAAAGGTGAGTTTTTATAATTTCCAATAGAACAAAAAATAAGGAAGGCACAATGATGAAGCGCGCATTGATTATAATCTTTTTTTTAATTTTGTTACCTTACATTGCCTTTCCGCAAAGCGTCACTTTGAAGGTTCGTGAAAAAACTCTTTTAAGGGGGGAGAGGTATGTAACTATTAAGTTTTCTGTTGAGGGGGGTAGAGAAAATTTTACAGATGTTGATGTGGCAAAGGGGGGATATTATTATTTTGTTTGTTTGCCTGAGGGGGGCTGGAAGATTGACGAGGAATTTGCTCATGAGTTTACATCAAAAGTCTTAATCCGGCAGGATGGCAATGTTTATTATCCTGAGGTTTATGATCTTTTAAAGATCGGTGAAAGTGTGGGATTAATAATCGGGTTTGAGAAAAAATTTAAAATTGAAAAGGCATTTGAAATCGTTTATCCAATTTCGGAGAAGGTTGTAGAATCGGCAGAAGTAAAAGTGCCTGAAAATTTATGGACGGGTTATTCTAAAGCGTTTAAAACTTATCAAGATGGAATTAAATTTTACAATGAGGAGAATTATCGGAGTTCAGCCGATGTTTTATTTGAACTTGTTGCAAGTGAGGAGGCAAAAAAGTTTTCATTTTATAAAGATGCACGTGAGAAATGTATAAAATCCCTGGATAACATCTTGATTGAGCTTGTCGATAAGTTTAATTTCGTCGTCGCCTCAGCGATGGAACCGGAAGATAAATTAGCAAAATATGATAGTTTAAGGGTTCAATTTCAAAGTTATGTCAATTCCGTTCTAACCCCGAAATTAAATGTGCTTGCTGATACACTTGTCTTTGCGATGTTATCTCGCGCAAATGGATACTTTGAAAAACTTGAAAATGAAGTCCGAGCTGAAAAGTATCGTCTTGATATTAAAAATATCTCATGGCTCAACACTGAAAGCGGTTTAAATTTCAAATATCGCCTTATAATCGATGCTCTTGCTTATGCTTTTACTTCCGAATCCTTTTGGGATAACCCTGATACCACTAAATTTGAATTTGTATTGCCAGACACAGTTCTTGCGAATTTAAGAGTTTTTGGAGTTGAAAAGGATTATAACATATTTCAGCGTGTTTGCATCTCAAACCTTAAAAATCGCGGGACTCTATTTGAGGAAAAATTTCTTATCAATCTTTTGAACAATTCACCTTTATTGCCACAGCCGTACTATGAGATTTTATTGGCAATTGATAATTACTTGAGGAGAAATTATC
>JBKBWH010000111.1:0-6311 GCA_046289115.1 Candidatus Kryptonium sp. | reverse complement strand
CCACATAATCAAGATATTGAAATGGATCGATATTATCGAGGGAAAGCCTTTTTTGAAGTGCCTGAACAAGTTTAAAAGCAACGCCACACCCTGATAAATACTTAAATGGATAGCTGCAGGTTTCCTTTAAAGGATTGAGAACTGCAAACGCTTCAGGTATCTGCTCGCCGGGTTCATGATGATCGCATATTATAACATCAATCCCAAGGCTTTGAGCAAGTTTTACCTCATTTATAGCGGTTATCCCGCAATCAACCGCAATCATTACACTTGCACCTTTTTGATACGCCCTTTCGATTCCAATTTTTGAAATGCCATAACCCTCTTTGAACCTGTCCGGGATATAAACCTCTACATTCGCCCCAAGTTCTTTTAGAAAAAGATAAAGCATTGAAGCTCCCGTGGTTCCATCAACATCGTAATCTCCATAGATTAAAAATTTTTCCTTATGCAAAATTGCCTTGCCAATCCTATCAACTGCTTTATCCATATCTTCCATCAAAAATGGGTCATATAAATCCTCTAAGCTGGGATTGAAAAACTTATTCATTTTTTCAATTGAATCAATACCCCTCGATACCAAAACTTTAGCGATTGGTTCTGGAATTTTAGCCCCATTGGCAAGTTCATAAACCTTTGTATAATTTTTTACCTCCGCTACCCTCCATCTATTTGCCAACTTTTCCACCGAAATTTATTTTATTTTCAAAAAACTGGTGTGGGTCTATAAGCCAAATTCTGTCCATCCCATCCTTTGAAGATGGGAAGTGGCAGTTATTTCTCTTTGCGACCCACCCGAGAGTCCTTTGCTCTTTAGAAGAGCAAAGCCGAGACGGGCAATCTCGGCTCCGTTCATTCCTGAACAGAGGTCCTCTCCTATTTGGTCTTGCTTCATAAGGGGTTTACCTTGCTCCCGATATCACTATCGGGACGGTGGGCTCTTACCCCACCTTTTCACCCTTACCCCAACCTAAAAGGTTGGGGCGGTATGTTTTCTGTGGCACTTTCCATTTCCAGCGGATCTGGCCACTGGAATTTCCGATTGCTCGGAACTTACTGCCCTAAGAAGTTTGGACTTTCCTCCCTTCCGCCCTTAATGACGGAAGAGCAACTGCCCGACCCACACCAGACTACTTAATATTCACCTTAATGCTATTCATTGCATCATTATAGATCTCATTTGAGATCAAAATCCTACCGCACGATTCACAAGTATAAATCTTGTTATTTTGCCATATCTCAACAACACGCTGAGCGGGAATCTTAGCACCACAACCTCCACATGTCTCATTAATAACCGGGACAACCGCCAAGCTCCCAAGTGAATCCCTCACCCTTTGATATCTCCTCAAAAGCATTGCATCGACATCCTTTACAAATTTCTCGCGAATTTTAAAAAGCTTCTGCTCTTCATCTTTTATTTCAGCGTCAATCTCCTCAAGCTCCGACTGCTTCTGCTCAAGTTCATCGCGCAACTTTTTAAGTTCCTTCTCATAGTCTTTTATCGTTTCCTCAAGCTCGCCCTGCTGCTTAACATACTGCCCTCTTCTCTCCGTAAGTTCGTCTATCCTCTCGTTTGCCTCACCAATTTGCTTTTGAAGAGCATCATACTCACGATTTGATTTAACCTGAGTTAGCTGCTTCTTCCACTTTTTTATGTTCTCCTTAAGCATGCTTATGTCCGAATCCACACTATCAATCGCTTCAATCACATTTTTAAGTGAATCCTTTGCCCGCCTCAGCTCCTCTTCCAATTTTTCAACTTCCTCACTTAATGAAGAAATTTCCGCTGGCAGATCACCACGCCTTCCTGCTATTTCATCAAGCTTACTATCAATTATTTGAAGCCTGTAAAGCGCAATAAGTTTGCTTTTCAATACCACAACCTCTTTAATTAATTTTTTTGTTTATTAATAAAAAAGTGCACCCTTTCGAGTGCACTTTTTATAAGTTCCGCAGCCTTACATGCTAACACAACAGAGGTAAACCCTTCTATTTTTTCCGGCTCAGCCTCCAAAATTAACTTTCAATAAATTGTTTTTCTTTATCTTTGTTTTGTAAATATACCAATTAAAATCCAAAAAAACAAATTTTCCACCCAAAAGCTTGGCTAAATTGAAAACTCTTTCAACAGGCGCTCTAATTTAACATTCGTCATCCCATCCTTTAACGAAATCTTTTGTAACGCCGGTGGATTTGAAAGATAATCGGGAATAACCCCACTTATCCTTTCCTCATAACTTGAAATATGCTCATTGATGTAAAATATACCTATCGGAATTCTATCACCCCATTCAAGCGATTTTTCAACAACCTGAACAAATTTCAAACTTAATTCATTGGGATCATCACTGCGAACATAAGGGTCATAACCTGTATCCTCAAGTTTGTAAATTCTTGGGGTGGGTTTTCCAGTTTTAGGATCAACCTTATCCTTCCCAGAATACCAATCTTTCGTGTTTATATCGTTATAAGTCGGACATGGTTGCAACACATCAACAAAGGCCAACCCTTTGTGAAGGATCGCCTTTTTAATTATTTCTTTAAGATGTTTGACATCATAAGCGTAACCCCTTGCAATGAAGGTATAACCCGAAACAAGAGCTAAAGCAATTGGATTCACTGCGTCGTTTATATTTGGCTTCGGAAGAGATTTTGTTTTAACACCAAGCTTTAAAGTTGGAGACGCTTGCCCTTTCGTCAAGCCATAAACAGCATTGTTATAAACAATATATGTCAAACCAACATTTCTCCTTCCAGCGCTTACAAAATGCCCAACCCCTATGCCAAGCCCATCTCCATCACCGCCAACAACTACAACATTTAAATCGGGATTCGCAAGCTTTGCACCAATCGCAAAAGGAACAGCCCTGCCATGTAGCGTGTGAATTCCGTAAACATTTATATAATGTGGCGTCTTCCCAGAACAACCTATCCCTGAAAAAACAACAGCTTTATGCCTTGGTATACCAAGTTCAAATAATGCCAACTGAACTGACTGAAGTATACCAAAATCACCACAACCAGGACACCAATCGTTGTGGACATCCGTCTTGTAGTCATCAAGAGTTAATTTGTTGATTTCATCTATTTTAATCGCCATTGTTCAGCACCTGTATTTTGTTTGCTTTGTTTTCAAAAATTAATTTTAAAGCCGCATAAACCTCGCTCAACGACATTGGTCTGCCATTGTATTTCAAAATGTAATAATCTATATCCCTTAAAATCTCTCGCTTAACGATTGAGCCAAACTGCGCTGTTTTATTGTGCTCGATGTCAATCAAAATCCTCGCCCCTCCGATAAGTTCATTTACTCTATCGCTCGGAAATGGATGAAGCAATTTAACTTGAACAAACTTTAATTTATATCCATCCTCTTTAAGCATATCCATTGAATCAAGTATCGCGCCCTTGGTTGAGCCCCAACTTAACACAACATAATCAGCGTCTTCATCACCATAGACCAGCGCCTTATCTTCATCGCTAATCTCTTGAAGAGCAATCTCAATCTTTTTCATTCGTTTGTCAACCATCATCGTTCTAACCTCATGATCCTCAGTGATATGCCCAAGCTCATCATGTTCATCGCCAGTGTTCCAAAAAACTACATTTTCTGTTCCAAGTTTAACCCTTGGTGAAATGCCAGTCTCAGTAAATTTGAACCTTTTGTAAACACCATCCACAAATGCTTCAATAAGCTCGCCCCTATCTATTTTTACCTTGGACAAATCAAACTTCTTAACAGTCGTGATCGAATTAGCCATCGCTTTATCGATCAAATGAATGACGGGAGTTTGATACCTTTCAGCGAAGTTAAAAACTTTTGCCACATCATAAAATATCTCCTCAACATCACCAGAAGCATACACGATTCTTGGAAATTCGCCATGCCCTGCATAAACCGCAAAAAGAAGATCCTCTTGACTATGCCTCGTTGGTAAACCCGTTGAAGGTCCACCCCTCTGATAAAGAGTAACAACAACAGGAACTTCATTCATACCAGCCCAACCCAAACCCTCCGCCATTAGCGAAAATCCCGGACCTGAAGTTGCAGTTGAAGCCCTGACCCCAGCAAGCCCAGCCCCAATTGCCATAGTTATAGCCGCTATCTCATCTTCGGTTTGAACAACAACAATTGAACCCTTTTCAATCTCACCATTTTCTCCGATAATCTCAAATGTGGCGTTATCTTCAAGATAAACGCTCTCGTCGGAAGCCGGTGTTATAGGATAATACGATTGAAATCTACACCCGCCCGCAATCTTTCCAAGCGCAGATGCCTGATAACCTTGAATAATTATCATCTCGGATTCGTTTTTATCTACAGGCTCAAGTTTATAATTTGTCCTTTCAAAATTTTCAAGAACATATCTATAAACATACTTTGCAGCTTCAACATTTAACTTTGCAACTTTCTCCTTTGCCTTGAATACATAATTTATCGCCCTCTCAATGGGTGAAAAATCATATTGAAGAAGCGCAAACGAACTCGCCACAGCCATAACATTTATCATCACATCCAACTTCGCGATTCGTGGATCGCCAAGTTCTCCTGCAAGACCCTCAAGCAACTTAACATAAGGAATCCCATAGGTAAGTATTCCATTCCTCGAAGCATATTCAATTACATCCTTAACACTATAACCAACGCCATTCATTGAAAGAAATGATTTAATCCTTCGATTCGCCGGTTTATCAATCGTCGGAATTTTATCGACCGTCATACCTTCTTGATTAACATCATAAATAATCACACCACCGGGCACAACTTTTTGCACATGCCTAAACAAAGTTTCAGGATCAAATGTGACAAGAAAATCTATTTCATCAAGATGAGACCTTATTGATTTTGAATCAACCCTTACAACATAATTACTGTGCTCACCCTTAATGTTTGAGTGATATTCCCTTTTCCCAAATACATGAAGTCCACCATAAGCACAAGCCCTCGAGAATATATTCGCTCCCGAATCAACCCCGCTTCCTTGAGGTCCGCCGATCATCCATGAAAGCTGATTTATCTTCATCCTTGTTTTTCTCCAGTTTAATTTTAGATTTAGACACATTCTAAACAATAGAACAAATAGACGCAATCCAAAGTTTCAGAACAATTATTTAAACTCAGCCCGTTGTATCTCTAACCCTAAGCCTATCCTTGAATGGCTCTTCCCTATCTGAAAAGTCTGGCCGGTAAAAATCTGGGGACTCATCAAAATCTTGAACCCAACCATTTTCAAAACCAAATTTATCAAGAAGATCAAGAACAGCGATATATTCACTAAACATTATTTTCCGCGAGATCAATGGATATTTAAAAGCCTTATTTGTTGGATAATATTGAGACATAATGCTTAATGTCACATCTTTTCCCAATTCCTCGGCAATCCATCTTAACGATTCTTCACTTCCTGCGATGTCGTTCGGCAAAATTAAATGCCTTATTATCAAACCACGCCTTAGAACGCCATCCTCAACAACAAGATCGCTCCCAACCTGACGAAACATTTCCTTTATCGCCATCCTTGAAAACTTAACATAGTTTGGTATCTTTGAATATTCCCACGCCATCTCATCGCTGCTATACTTTATGTCTGGAAGATAAATATCAATTATGCCTTCAAGCAACTTCAAAACCTCAACCGAGTCATATGCGTTCGTGTTATATACAAGTGGTAACCTTAAGCCATTTTCAACAGCGATATAAAGTGCCTTAACAATCTGCGGAACAAAATGAGTTGGTGAAACAAGCCCAATGTTATGGCATCCTTTATCCTGAAGTTCAAGCATTATCTCAGCAAGCCGTTCAAATGTCACCTCATTTTTTATCTCAACTTTCCAATTTTGGCTTATTTGATAATTTTGGCAATACACACATCGCAAATTGCAATTACCAAAAAATATATTACCAGCTCCGTTAACCCCAACAAGTAGTGGCTCCTCACCGAAATGCGGAACATATGCGGAAACAATTGGTTTATACCCAGAGTAACATCTCGCAATCTCACCTTTTAATCTATTAACACCGCAATTATGCGGGCATATATTGCACTTTTCAAGCATCGTCTCAAGCATTTCAACTCTTCTTTTTAACTCGCCTGTTTTGTATAACTTGACATAAGATGGAACAAACATACGCACTTGTTATTTTATTTTTATATCCTTGCAAATCTTCTGGCCATGTTAACAGTCAAAAACTCTTTCATATTCTCAATTATATAGCCAATTTCATCCCTAAGTTCAAGATAATACAAAAGCTCACTTTCCCTTTTTCTCAGTTCCTCTTCGCTCTGCGGTCTCTTATCTGCTCCCTC
>JBKBWH010000110.1:0-6362 GCA_046289115.1 Candidatus Kryptonium sp. | reverse complement strand
TTGGAAATGAAGCAAATTTATCACAAAGTTCTTTGTTTTTCTCAATAAAATCAAGTGCAATTTTTATTCCTTCTTCTATCGAATTTGCCTTCCCACCAAGCATAATCATTGCTCCAGCGAGAACATAGGTGATATACATCAGGTCGGGAACATCAAGCCCTCTTAAACATTGAACTGATTCAACGACTTCAAGCCAGTTTCCAACAGCATATCCAAGTGGTTGATTCATATCGGTTATAAATGCAACAACTTTTTTCCCAAAATTTTTTCCTATCGTGAAAAGCACTTGTGCGAGTTGAAGTGATTTCTCATATTCTTTCATAAATGCACCTTGTCCCGTTTTTACATCAAGGACAAGAGCATCAATTCCCTCAGCAAGTTTTTTGCTCATTATACTTGCTGAAATCAAAGGGATTGATTCAACGGTCGCTGTCACATCGCGAAGTGCGTAAATTTTTTTATCAGCTGGTGCAATTTCCTCGGTTTGCCCAATCATCACAAGACCTATCTCGGAGATAACTTTTTTATATTCTTCTACTGAAAGATTTGTTCTAAATCCCGGAATTGATTCAAGTTTATCAAGCGTTCCACCCGTGTGACCAAGTCCTCGTCCAGATATCATCGGCACAGGAACGCCAGCTGCAGCAACTATTGGTGCAAGGACTAATGAAACCTTATCACCGACGCCACCTGTTGAATGTTTGTCAACTTTTATTCCGGGGATATCTGAAAGATCAACGATATGTCCAGAGTTCAGCATTACCTCTGTAAGGTATGTCGTCTCTTCGAAATCCATATTTTGAAAATATACAGCCATCAAGAAAGCGGACATTTGATAGTCAGGGATTTTACCATTTAAATAGCCGTTGATAAAGAATGAAATTTCATCTTTTGTTAATTTTTTGCCATCCCTCTTTTTTCGTATGATTTCTACAGGGTTCATTTTGCTTTTCGTTTGTTTTAAATTTTTTGAAGTATTTCAACGGCGATGTGATATTTTTTGAAAGGCGGGAGTAAATACACCCCTTGGACTAGATGTTTTGCTTCTTTTAAGAATTGCGCTGATATTTCAACTCCAACTTTGCCAGCATCATCGCGTGCAAGAAAAAGTTTTTCCCGAACCCAATCTGGAATATTTATTCCTGGAACCTCATTGTGGAGAAATTCGGCGTGTTTGTAGCTTCTAAGCGGTAGGATGCCGAGCATAATCGGGATTTTAATATGTTCAATTTTTCTGATGAAAAGTTCAAGTGTTTTCATTTCGTATAGCGGTTGTGTGAAAACGATTTGCGCACCTGCTTCAATTTTCTTTTCAAGTCGAGAAATTTCATAATCAAGATTTTGTGCTGTTGGGTTTGCTGCGCAAGCAATTAAAAAATTAGTTGGTTCACCAATCGTATTCCCAACCGCATCGAGACCGTGATTCATATTTTTTAAAATTTTTATAAGCCCTATTGAATCAACATCTGAAACAGTCGTTGCATCAGGGAAGTCTCCAATCTTTGTTGGGTCTCCAGTTATTGCAAGAATGTTTTTAATTCCAAGAGCCCATGCCCCAAGTAAAAGCCCTTGTAATCCGATTAAATTTCTATCTCTGCAAGCAATGTGAGTGATGGTTTCAATTCCGACTTGGGTTTCAACAAGATGAGATATGGCAACTGGGTCCATTCTAAATCTTGCTCTTGCCCCATCGGTTATATTTACCGCATCAATTCCATTTTCTTTCAAATACTTTGCTCCCTCAACTACAGAACTCATATCAAGCCCGCGCGGGATATCAAGCTCTACAGTTGCCAAGAACTTTTTCCCTATATTTTTTGCAAAGTTTGATTTTTTATCCTCCGCCGTGATTACCTCAACTTTTGATTCTTTTGGAGTTTCTGTCTTTCCCTGTCTTTGCTCTTTTATCCTGATATTAATTTCGGGTCGTTTTAATTTTAAATCTTTTACCGCGTTTGCTATTGCTTTTATGTGTGATGGTGTTGAACCACAACATGCACCAATTATCTTAACGCCAGCTTCGACAAGTTGCTTTGCATATGTTGCAAGATATTCAGGACTTGCATGGTAAACGGATCGACCGTCAACAAGCGTTGGAATCCCAGCAGCTGGTTGAGCGGATAAGATGACATCATCTTGATACATTGCTTTTATAATTGAAAACATTCTCTGTGGTCCAACGGTGCAATTTGAACCGACAACCGTTACACCTTTCCCCTTGATATGTTTCACAACTTCTATTGGGAAGTCCGTGGCAAGGATTGCTCCATCTTCTGGAAATGTTTTCTGAGCTATGAGTGGAATTTCATCTGAGAGCTCCTTAACTGCTTCAATTGCAGCATCAAGCTCGTTCAAACTGACAAATGTTTCAAGAATTATCAGGTCAACTCCAGCTGAGATCAAAATTTCTGCCTGTTCTTTTATTACATCCTTAATTTGTTGAACCTTAATTTTCCCAAGCGGCTCAAGCAATTTGCCCGTTGGTCCAATTGAACCAGCGACATAGACATCGTCCCCGGCAACGGATTTCGCTATCTCAACACCTGCTTTGTTAATTTCTTTAATTTTATCCTGAAGGTGATAAAATTCAAGCCTAAATCTATTTGCATCGAAAGTATTTGTCTCAATTATCTCAGCCCCAGCCTCTATATACTCACGATGAATTCTGGCGACTATGTCTGGATTTAATAAGTTATGTATACATCGCGGCTGCTCCGGATACTCATAAAGGTCGAGCATTGTCCCCATTGCTCCGTCGCAAATGATGGGTCTATCGTCAAGCAACCTTTCAAGAAATGGTTTTTTCATCTTTACTTGAATTTTTGTTTATAAATTTAACTCCGCTTCAACAATTCTCCAAAGATGCTGGCATGGAAATTTATTGTGATAGAGAGCTTTGTTAATTATAACTGAATCAACACCGTATCTTTCAAATTCAAAAAGTTTCTTTAAATCTTGATAACCATTTAATTCTCCTTCAACCGTAATTTTAATTTCTGCCTTTCCAACTATGTTCTCAAGCGCTTTAAAGTTAACACTTCCATCTTCAAGTGTATCGTTGTAGATAATCCTTTCAATCCCAACCTCTTTGACCTTTTGAACGATCTCTAAAGCGTTTACATCTTCACCGATGATGTTTTCATTTCTCGCCTCAATATGTATTGTAATTCTTTTAGGCATAAATTCATTTATAAGCTTTTTTAAAAGTTCAAAATCTTTATAAACAGCGGTGTCAAGAGCTATCCTTAAAATTCCATCCTTGATCGCCTGTTTAACGCTTTCGTAATCTCTAAAACCTCCACTCGCAATTACAGGTATATCAATTGCGTTAACAATTTTTCTGAACACATCCAGGTTTTGCGGTTTACCAGCGATTTTGCCATCAACATCAATTAAATATAATGCTCTGGCGTTCTCTTTTCTCCATATTTTTGCAACCTCAATTGGGTCGTCAGGATAAACTCTTGGGTTTTCAGGTAAACTTTGTATCACGCAGGTACATTTTCCATCTCTTATTTCAATGACTGGTATTATAAGAATCATCTCGTTATTGCTCCGTTTTGGTGTTTAGCTTAAATCTATTTAAAATTACTTTCTTTTTCAAGAAAAGCCCTGAAGCCTTGCAAAACTTGACTTTTATTTTTTTAGGTATTAAATTAAGACGAAATTTATCCTAATTTTAAAACAAAATCGAGTGAATTCAATGATTAGAAACTTAGTTATTCTGTTTTTGGCTTTGGTTACCTCGTTTTCCTTCGGGCAAAACGCAACTTTAAAGGGGGTAGTAAAATTTAAAGGAGAAGCACCGAAGCCAAGGTTGATAAGTATGAAAGCAGATAGACAGTGTGACGCTATACATAGTGGTAAGCCTGTAGCAGCTGAAGATGTTGTCGTTAATCAAAATGGAACATTAAAATGGGTATTCGTCTATGTGAAGGAAGGAGTAAAAGGGAAGTATAATCCGCCAGCTGAGCCTGTCGTCTTGGATCAAAAAGGTTGCTGGTATCATCCGCATGTTTTTGGAATAATGGTTGGGCAAAAGCTTGAAATAAGAAATAGCGATCCATTGCTTCATAATGTTCATTCAACGCCAAAAAAGAACAAGCCCTTTAATATTGGTCAACCTGTAAAAGGAATGAAAAGTTATTACACTTTCACAGTGCCCGAAGTGATGGTTCCATTTAAGTGTGATGTTCATCCATGGATGATCTCATATGCTGGTGTTCTTGATCATCCGTTTTTCAGTGTGACAAATGATAAGGGTGAGTTCGAAATCAAAAATCTTCCGCCAGGGACTTATACAATTGAGGCATGGCATGAGAAACTTGGGACGCAGGTGCAAACCGTCACGGTGAAAGCTGGGGAGATGAAAACTCTTGAATTTACATTTGAAAGGAAAAAATAAAATTTGGAGTAAAAAATTATGTCTGAAAGACAAAGCAAATTTCATGGTCTATTATTTTTATTTTTCTTCATAATTGGGGTGATCCTTAGTGTTTGGGTTGTTTTGAGAAATGGTTGGTGGTTACCTGAGCTTGCCTCGGACAGGGAGACGATTGATAAAATTTTTGTGACGATCTTTATCATTGCTGGAATTTTATTTATCTTGAGTGAATTATCTCTTTCATTTTTTGTGTTTAAATATTCAGGAAGTCCAAATCGAAGGGCGTTTTATTTGCCTGGGAACACAAAAAAAGAAATTTTATGGTCAATTCTTCCGGGAACGCTCGTTGTTATAATTCTTGAAATAAGTGCTGAGTTTCTCGGTGGGGCATCATTATGGGGAAGGATTCATGGCGAGGTGCCGAAAGATGCTTTTTTAGTTGAAATCACTGGGGAACAATTTGCATGGAGCATAAGATATCCTGGACCTGATGGTAAATTTGGTAAAACGGACCCAAATCTTATTTCTACTGATAATCCGCTTGGGATTGACATAAGTGATGAAGCAGCAAAAGATGATATAGTTTTTCCAGCTGGACAAGGAATTCTTTACTTGCCTTTGAATCGCCCGGTTGTCTTTTTAATTCGTTCAAAGGATGTGATCCACAGCCCATATCTTCCGAATTTTAGAGTTAAGCAGGATGCTGTGCCGGGGATGACAACAAGAACTTGGTTTGTTCCGAAAAAAGAAGGTGAATTTGAACTTGCATGCGCTGAGCTTTGTGGACTTGGGCATTATAGGATGAAATTGCCCGTTGTCGTTGAGCCAGCTGAAAAGGTGGAAGAGTGGCTTAAGGAGCAAACCCCTGCTGTTGATTTATACTATTGATGTGAGCGTTTGTGATGGGCATTTGTAGATTCCAGAAATAAATTACAACTAAAATAACGGAGGTATTAAAGATGAGCGTTGAACATGCGGCTGCTGAAGTTCACCATAAGGAAAGTTTTTTAACAAAGTATATTTTTAGCACAGACCATAAGACAATAGCAAAGCAATACCTTATAACTGGAATTATTTGGGGTTTTATTGGGATGATCCTATCGTGGTTTATGAGATTACAACTTGCGTATCCAAACCAGCCTATGCCATTTCTTGAAAAGATACTTGGGGGATGGGCTGAGGGTGGAATTTTAAAACCTGAATTTTATACAGCTTTGATAACGATGCACGGGACGATAATGGTATTTTTCTTGTTAACTGCTGGTTTGAGTGGTACATTCTCAAACTATTTGATACCGTTGCAAATAGGTGCAAGGGATATGGCGTTTCCGGTTTTAAATATGCTTTCTTATTGGGTGTTTTTTGCAGCTTCTGTTGTGATGTTAATTTCATTTTTTGTTCAGACTGGTCCAGCTGGAGCTGGATGGACGATGTATCCACCGTTAAGTGCGCTTAAAAATGCAGTTCCGGGCTCTGGCTTTGGCACTACGCTTTGGCTTATAAGTATGGCTTTGTTTATTGCGTCATCGTTGCTTGGTGCGTTGAATTATATTACAACAACGCTGAATTATAGAACTAAGGGAATGGCGATGGGAAGGTTGCCGATAACGGTTTGGGGTATGTTTGTGACGGCGATTTTAGGGTTGCTTTCATTTCCTGTTTTGCTTGCCGGTGCGGTAATGTTAATTTTTGATCGTGAATTTGGAACAAGTTTTTTTGTGCCAGGCGGACTTGTCGTTGGTGGTCAGCCAGTTCCACACGAAGGTGGGAATCCAATACTTTGGCAGCATCTTTTCTGGTTTTTGGGACACCCCGAGGTTTATATAGTTTTGCTTCCAGCAGTTTCAATTGTTGGTGAAGTTCTTGCCACAAATTCAAGAAAACCACTTTTTGCATATAAGGTTTGTGTTGGTGCATTGCTTGGAATTGGAGCATTAAGCATGATTGTATGGGGACATCATATGTATGTAAGTGGAAT
>JBKBWH010000010.1:0-19656 GCA_046289115.1 Candidatus Kryptonium sp. | reverse complement strand
ACCCTGCCCGAGTTTTTGAGAGGGATAAGAGCACTGTTTAAATAAGTAGCAGGTAAACCTTTTGTGGTCCATGAACTCCAAGGACAATTACCTTTTCAATATCAGCTGTTCTACTTGGTCCAGTTACCATAAAAATTGAATCAAAGTTTTTTCCAATTTTAGTGAAAAGATCTTCAAATGTGGGACAAAATTTTTCTACATTTGCAATTACAATATGAATTCGTGGAAGAAGTAAGCTTGACTTGAATCTATTTTCATTATGGATGAAAACTATAGTTCCAGTTTCCGCTATCAAAAAATCACATCCAGTGACTGACGCATCAATCTGTGCAAGTTGCTCTATCGAATGTGGTTGTGTGATTATCTGAGTTAGGGGTAGATTTTTTAAAATGTTATCAATTTCATCCTCAAATTTTTCAATGAAAACTCGGGTTATATTTTCAGAGGTGATGATGGAAGAGATATCATCAAAAATTTTTTGGGGTGTTGTCTTAATAAAAATCCCGCCAACCCTTTCAAATTCAAATTTGAACCTTTCTATGATGTCTGTTTTAAACACGGTTTCCATTTGTCTTTTATGCTTCAGTTTCTTTTAATTTTTTCCATATTTCTTTAAAAGATTTTTCCGCGAGTTCGGGGAAGGTTCGTTCGCTTGACCAACTTTTAAATTTGGGTTTTATCCTCAACTTATAGAGGTATCTTAAGAATTTGGAGCCAAACATATAAAGTTTGTAATTCTTCATTCCAATCAGCCATAACTTGAAAATTATCTTCTCAAACCGGGGTGTGACTCCAGAATTGACAGCTTGAGATCTTAACCAAACCAAAAGATGAGGGATCTCAATTTTAACTGGACAAATTTCATAACATTTTCCACATAAGGAAGATGCAAATGGTAAAGGAGTTGCTTTATCAAGCCCGAATTGTGCTGGGGTTAATATAGAGCCAATCGGTCCAGGATAAATCGAGCCGTAAGCATGCCCTCCAACTCTTTGATAAATGGGACAAGCAAGCATACAAGCACCACATTTGATGCAGTAAAGGGCTTGTTTTAATTTTTCTGACTTTAACAGGTTAGTTCTGCCATTGTCAAGTAAAATGACATAAACTTCCTCTGGTGAATCTGGTTTATTCTTTTTAGGTGAGTTTATAATTGAAACATAGCTTGTAAATCTCTGAGCTGTTGCGCTTCTGCCCAAAATTTTAAAGAAAACCATTAAATCAGCAAGTCGTGGAATTACTTTTTCTATTCCTGTGATGACGATATGAATTTTGGGTATGGTTGTGCTTAAGCCTGCATTTCCTTCATTTTCAACTATTACAATAGAACCTGTCTCGGCTACAAGGAAATTAGCTCCAGATATGCCAATGTCAGCACTTAAAAATTTATGTCGCAAAAATTCTCTGGCAATGTTTGTTAGTTTTTCAGGTTCGTTTGTGAATTCAACTCCAAATTTTTCAGAAAAGAGTTTTCCGATTTCATCTCTTGATTTATGCATTGCTGGAGCTGTGATGTGCGATGGCATCTCACCAGCAAGTTGAACGATGAATTCGCCGAGGTCGGTTTCAACCGTCTCAATTCCATTTTCCTCAAGAAACTCCCTTAACCCAATTTCTTCGGTTACCATTGATTTGGACTTAACACATAATCTTGCGTTTATTTTTCTAGCTATTTGAATCACATAGTTCTTTGCTTCAGTTGCATCTTTAGCTCGTAAAACTTTAATTCCATTTTCCGTTGCTCTTTTTTCAAATTGCTCAAGGTAATGGTTGAGATTTTCAATGGTGTGTTTTTTTATATCGTGAGATGTTTGTCTCAAGTTTTCCCAGGTGGAGAGCTCTGAAACCACCTCAACCCTTTTTGAAAGCGTGTGGGTGATCGCACGAGTTAAATTCTTTCTTAAATCTGCATTCCCAAGAGCTTTTCGAGCGTTCTCTTTAAATTTTAATGGGGTATGGTTCATTTGGGATTTTTAAATTTTTTATTAAAAGTTTGCCAGAATTTGTGCAATATGAATCGTTTTAATGTCAAATCCATTCTTTTTCGCATAACCATCAATTTGCATAAGACAACTTTGATCCGTTGATGTTACAAATTCAGCACCTGAATTTAAAATGTAAGTAACCTTATACCTTGCCATATCAGACGATATCTCGGGAAATTTAACTGAAAAAGTTCCACCAAAGCCACAGCAGTCTTCAGAATTTTCCATCTCAATTAGTTTTAGTTTTTTAACATTCTTTAAAAGAATCCGCGGTTCCATTTTAACGCCAAGCTCCCTTAGAGCGTGACATGAGTCGTGATATGTTACTGTGTGATTGAATTCAGCGCCTGTTGAATCAATGTTCATAATTTTTACGAGAAATTCACTCAACTCAAAGGATTTTTTCTCTATGCTTGATAGATCTTCGTAATGAATAATTTCAGGATAAAAAATTTTAACCATGCTAATACACGAGCCGGATGGCGAAACAATGTAATCAAAATCCGAAAAGATTTTGACAAACTTTCTTGCTAAAATTTCCGCTTCCTTCCAATATCCAGTGTTAAATGCGGGTTGTCCACAACAGGTTTGCTCAATTGGATAATCGAATCTTATCCCAAGTTTCCTTAAAATTTTTACAGTTGCAAGTCCAACCTCAGGGTAGAATTGATCGATATAGCAAGGAATGAAGAGTCCAACTTTCATTTTAAAATCTGTTTTATTCTTTGCTTAAAGATAATAACATGTGCATTTGGAATCAAATTTATCTTGCCCATTTTTAAATTTGACAATTTTTCAATTGCACAGAGTTTTGCGTTGTAAAAGTTATTTAAAGACTTGAATTTTTCAATGCCCAATCAAGCGCATCTAACAAATTGTCACTTGACAAGTAGCAAAATTTTTGTTATATTTATATTGCAATATAAAAATATTTGAATATAGCGATATGGATTTGGAGAAGTTGAAAGATTTGGATTTTACCGAAGAAGCGGAGATATTAAAAATTCTTGGGCACCCAATGCGGTTGAAAATCATATGTGGTATAATTGAGCAGGATCTTTGTGTGGGAGATATAGGTGGTTGCCTTGAGGAGCCGCAGCCCAAGATTTCTCAGCATCTTGCTTTGTTGAGGGCGAAGGGTATTGTGAAAGCGGAAAGAGATGGGTTGAATATAAAATACAGAGTTGTTCATCCACTTGTTATAAAGATTGCCAAAATCCTTGAAAAAGAAAAACTGAAAAGTTAAAAGTTGGTATCCAAAGAGAGATATGTTTGATTATACACAAATGGCGGAAACATTAAAAGTTCTTGGACATCCAGTTCGGCTTAGAATAATTAATGAATTAATTGGATCAGATAAAACTGTTTCTGAGTTGTGGCATTCTGTTGGGCTCCCGCAATCGCTTGTCTCACAACATTTGTCAGTTTTAAGACATAGTGGAATTATAAAAAGCGTTCGCAAGGGTAGATCGGTTTATTATTCGGTAGCAAATCCAATTGCAATTAGAATTCTAAATTTAATTCAAAAATAAAAATAAAAGGAGGAATTAGAGTTATGTTTCTTGATGCAGACGACAGGGAAGAATTAAAGAAAAGATTTGAGGAAAATCTGGTTAATAAGGTCAAACTAATTCATTTTACTCGTGAGCTTGATTGTCAATATTGTAGGGAAACAAAGCAACTTCTGACGGAGCTTGCTGAACTTTCGGACAAAATTCAGTTGGAAGTTTACAACTTCTATACAGATGAGGATAAAGTTAAGCAGTATAGGATAGATAAAGTTCCTGCAACTGTTATCGTTAGCGAGGATAAAGATTATGCTATAAGATATTTTGGAATTCCCTCTGGCTATGAGTTCGCATCGCTTTTGTCGGATATTGAAATGGTTTCCCGGGGAACTTCGGGCTTGAGTCAAAGGAGCATTGAAAGAATAAAGGAAATTGATGTCCCTGTTCATATTCAAGTTTTTGTGACGCCAACATGTCCATATTGTCCAAGCGCAGTACATCTTGCACATCAACTTGCGATGGAAAATGATTTAATTACTGCGGATATGATAGAGGCAATTGAATTTCCAGATCTTGCCGAAAAATATATGGTCATGGGTGTTCCTAAGGTTGTGATGAACGATATCTATTACTTTGAGGGTGCGTTGCCTGAAAGACATTATGTTGATAAAGTTATTGAAGCAGCGAAAAAGACTAAAGAAGCACTTAAACAACAAAATTGATTATAATCTATGGGTGAACGACTTGTTGTAATTGGTGGTGTCGCTGCGGGTATGAGCGCAGCAAGCAGAGCCCGGAGATTAAGACCTGATATGGAGATTACCGTTTTTGAGAAAAGCGGATTTGTTTCCTATGGTTCGTGTGGTTTGCCTTACTTTATCTCTGGCATAATAAAATCGCCGGAGAATTTGGTTGTTTATGATGCGAAATTTTTTAAAGAGAAAAGAAACATTGATATTTTTGTCCATCACGAGGTCTTAAAAATATTTCCTGGGAAGAGAACAATCCTTGTTAGAAATCTTGAAAATGGTAAAGAGTTTGAAGTTGGATATGATAAACTTGTGATTGCAACTGGTGCTAGGGCTGTAAAACCAAATATAAGAGGAATTGAACTTAAAGGTATTTTTACAGTTAGATTTCTTGAAGATGGAATCAAGATAAAAGATTTCATTAGTGAGAACTCCCCGCGAAAGGCTTTGATAGTTGGTGCTGGATATATAGGTATGGAGATGGCTGAATCGCTGGTCTCACTTGGGATGGATGTGACGATCGTTGAGCAAATGCCAAATATACTTGGGACAATGGATGATGAAATAAATGAAATTGTTGAACAGGAACTCCAAAGAAATGGAGTAAAGCTTTTAAAATCTGTCTCTGTTAATGAATTTATTGGAGAGAATGGATATGTTAAAAAATCGGTTTTAAGTAATGGTCAAATGGTTGATTCTGAACTTGTTGTGGTTGGAGCTGGGATAAAACCAAACTCTGAGATTGCAAGAGAAGCTGGGATTGAGGTTGGGAAGACAGGTGCAATAGCGGTAAATCAAAAGATGGAGACAAATATACCCGGAATTTATTCTGCCGGTGATTGTGCAGAAGTTTATCACTTAGTTTTAAATCGCCCTGTTTACATTCCTCTTGGAACCACGGCAAATAAACAAGGTAAAATCGCTGGTGAAAATGCTGCTGGCGGGAATGCAGTTTTTAAGGGTATCGTTGGGACGGCAGTGTTCAAAGTTTTTGATCTTGAAGTGGCAAGAACTGGAATCTCTGAAAAACAAGCAAAATCCGAAGGGTTTGATTATGTTGCAACTTTGATCGAGCATGGTTCAAAAGCACATTATTATCCTGGTGGAAGTAAAATAAGGGTTAAACTCATTGCTGATAGAAAGACTGGACGTTTGCTTGGGGCTGAAATGGTTGGGAAAGATGGCGTCGCCAAAAGAATTGATGTCTTTGCGACAGCAATTCATGCAAAATTGAGCTTAGATGAAATCGCTTATCTTGATTTAAGTTATGCTCCACCGTTTGCACCTGTATGGGATCCAATTTTGATTGCTGCGAATGACCTTGAAAAGAAAATAAAGAGAAATTAGCTTTTATGGAACAGAAACAACCAAAAGTTATAATTTTTACAACCCCAACTTGTCCATGGTGTAGAGCAGCAAAACAATATTTTATGCAGAGGAAGATAAAATTTACAGAGGTAGATGTAACAAAAGATCAGCGTGCGGTTAAAGATTTGATTCGTCTCACAGGTCAAACTGGAGTACCCGTAATTTTGATAAATAATCGTCCTGTTGTCGGATTTGACAGGGCAAAAATTGATCAACTACTTGGGTTAAAGTAAAAACAAAATAAATTGGAGAAAAAATGAAGATTAAACCACTTGATGACAGGGTTCTTGTTGAACCACTTGAAGAAGTTGAATCAAAGACAAGTTCTGGGATTATAATTCCAGACACAGCAAAAGAAAAACCAAGGGTAGGGATTGTCATTGCCGTCGGTACTGATGAAGACCTGCAGTCAAAGGTTAAGGTAGGGGATAAAATTTTGTTTGCAAAGTATGGCGGTGAAGAAATCGAAATGGATGGAAAAGAATACAGAATTATTTCGAGAAGCGACATACTTGCGGTGATTGAGGATTAGAAAAATTAATTCTTTGTTGATTTATGAAAATTTCAATTCCAACAGATGATGGCGAGCATGTCTCTGAAGCTTTTGGGCATGCTCGCTACTTTTGGGTCGTGGATACAATTACTCGTGAAACTGAGTTAAGAAATAATGTTGAAGCACATAATGCTTACGAACATCCTCATTCTCCTTATGTCTATGGAAGACATAGAAAAGCAGAGATAATAGCTGGGGTTTTAAAGGATGTTGAAATTGTAATTACATCTCATATTGGAAAACCAATGGTTGATAGAATGCTTTCGGATGGAAAAATAATTTACATCGCTCCCAAAAAGATTAAAATATTGGATGCTTTAGATTTATATTTTAAAGGACAACTGAAAAAGATAAAGCAGGAGGTTTAAATATGGCAAAAATAATTGTTCTTGGTGGTTCATTCGCTGGTCTTACAGCAGCACTCGACTTAAAAAGGAAACTTAAAGACAAAGCAAATGTAACTGTAATCTCAAAAGCAAAAAATTTTGTCTTTATCCCTTCTTTGATTTGGGTTCCATTTGGCTGGAGAAAACCGGAGGATATTTCTTTTGAGATTAAACCAGTGCTTGAGGAACGCGGTATTAATTTCATTCATGCTGAGGCAACGAAGATTATTCCCGAAAAGAATCAAGTTGAGACAACAGCTGGAAAATATGATTATGATTTTCTTTTGATCGCAACTGGACCTGATTTAAATTTTTCAGAGGTGGAAGGGCTCGGTCCGTATAATGGATATACAACATCTATTTGCACCGTTGAGCACGCACTTCACGCTGGTGAAAAATGGAATGAATTTGTTAAAGACCCCGGACCGATCGTAATAGGAGCGACACAAAAAGCAAGTTGCTTTGGTGCAGCTTATGAATATGTTTTTAATATTGAATATGCAGCAAGAAAAGCAGGGATAAGGAACAAAGTAAGTATCACATTTGTAACATCAGAGCCATTTCTTGGAAATTTTGGAATAGGTGGGGTTGGAAATTCTCAAAAGATGACTGAATTCTTCTTCAAAAAGCTTGACATTCGTGGAATTACCAATGTGGCGATTGAAAAAATAACAGAGGATAAGATCTATCTTTCAAACGGTGAAGTTCTTCCATATAAATACGCTATGATAATTCCACCATTCCTTGGTGTTAAAGCGGTTCGCGATTCTGGGATTGGAAATGAGGCTGGATTTATACCTGTTGATGATATGTACAAACATGTAAATTATGATAATATCTATGCGGCTGGGGTTGCGGTTGCCGTAAAGTATCCTGAGCCGACGCTGATACCAATTGGAGTTCCCAAGACTGGTTATATGTCCGAGGTAATGGCAAGGGTTGCTGTTGACAATATTGTTTCAAAGGTTCTTGGAACAACTCATGCAAAAAAGCTCAAATTTGAAGATATAACGCCACTTTGCGTTATGGATGCTGGAAATATGGGTGTCCTTTTCATTGCGAGCAGAGTCTTTAAGCCGAGAAAATATCACATACTTTTCCCTGGACCTTGGTCGCACTGGATCAAAGTATGGTTTGAGAAATATTACCTTTGGAAAATGAGAAATGGTTATTCACAATTGCCATAGGGTGATTGATTTTCAATAAAAATTTGTTTATCTTTAGTTAATAATTAGAGAAACATTTCCAAAATTTTGATTGTTATTAAATATTGAACAGTTTATTTCAAAACTTAAGAATGGAGATAGCGTTGATTACGACACCTGTAAATAAGCAAAAGGCGAAGGTAATTGGGATGGTTATAACGGACTGTCCTAATTGCAAAAATCAAATCTTTCTTGAAAAGCAAAGCGTAAAAATATGTCCCTACTGCGAGGCGGAAGTTCACCTGGATATCGAAAATATTGATGTTCGCGTTTGGGCGCTTGTTCCCGAAAGACCAGCTCGGAGGAGAAGGAGAAGAAGCAAAACCGAAGACATTGACCTTTTAACAAATTAATTAAAGGAGACTTATCATGAAGGTAAATGAAGCAACATGGGACAGGGTCTTGCGTGTAATCATTGGTCTTTTTCTTCTTTCGTTTTTGATCTGGATGGAAGGAAATTCAAAATATTGGGGATTAATCGGGCTTCTTCCACTTATAACTGGGCTTGTCGGTTATTGCCCGGCATATTCGCTTTTTAAGATCTCCACTCGTAAAGAGGCTTAAATCTCGGGGAGTTAAAAATTTTTCGAAGCCCCGAAAAATTCGGGGCTTCCTTATAAAATTAACTAAGTTTAGAATATGCTTGTATTCTATATCGTTGCAGGTGTGCTTCTATTTTTTATTTTGATGAACCTAAGCGTTGTGTTAAGAGCGAAGTTAAAGAAAGGTCAGTTGGTTCCCAATATTGGTGGGGAAATTGGCAAAGCAATTAATAAAGGCGAAAAAGTTATACTTTACTTTTATAGTCCCACCTGTTCCGCCTGTAAAGTTCAAACCCCGATAATTGATAAACTTATCAGCGCTGGAAATGGCAAAACAAAAATATTTAAAATTGATGTGAGCAAAGATATAAATGTTGCTTTAAAGCTTGGAGTTATGGGGACACCTTCAACTGTGGTGATCGAAGATGGAAAAATTAAAGAATTTTTCGTCGGGGTTAAATCTGAAAATATATTAAGGAGGTTCTTATGAAATATGGGATCTCAAAAACCGTAAATTTGAGTTATGAAGAAGCTGTTAACAAAGTTACCGAGGAGTTAAAGAAAGAAGGTTTCGGCGTTTTAACCACGATAGATGTTAAAGAGACGCTGAAGAAAAAGCTTGATGTTGACTTTGATAAATATATAATACTTGGTGCTTGTAATCCTCCCTATGCTTATAAAGCTTTACAAGCCGAGTATGAGCTCGGGCTTATACTTCCATGTAATGTTATAGTTTATGAAAAAGATGGGAAAGTCACTGTGTCTGCATTTGATCCAATGGTAATGACAGAAATAGTTGATAATCCAAAATTGAAAGAAATTGCGTTTGAGGTTAGAAAAAAATTGGAACGAGTTATTCAAAATGTTTAAAAATAATTTTTAAAAACAATTTGAAGAGGGAAAATGAAAAATAAAAATCAAAAAAGTAGAACGGAACTGTTTCCAATAGTTGGACTTATAATTTTAATTTTTATGATTGGTTATCTTGGCTATACCGCGAAAAATGCAGGTAGAGCTAATGATGATAAAGAAAGTTATTCTACGATTGGGACTTCCTTAGCGAATGTTCCTTCTGATTCAAAGCCAGCCCCCGATTTTGAACTTCCCGATGTCAATGGTAGGAAAGTTAAACTGTCAAATTTTAAGGGGAAAATAATTATCCTTGATTTTTGGGCTACTTGGTGTCCACCTTGCAGAGCTGAGATACCAGGTTTTATCGAGCTTTATAAGAAGTATAAAGATAAAGGCGTTGAAATAATTGGTATTTCGCTTGATGAGGGTGGGGTAAGGGATGTCCTACCTTTTATGAAGGAATTTGGAATCAATTACACAATTTTAATTGGTAATTATAAAGTGACGCAGGATTACGGTGGGATTCGCGGAATACCGACGACATTTGTAATTGATAGGAAGGGTAATATAAGGGCAAAATATGTTGGTTATCGTCCAAAAGAAGTTTTTGAAAGAGATATAATTATGCTTTTAAATGAAAAGTGAAGTTGTAAAATCATTTCATTTGAGCTTTCCAAAATTTGAAGATAAATTTGTGCGAAGATGTCCTAAATGTGGAAACGAGATGATGTTTATCAGAAGGTGTTGCGGTGATAATGAGGTTTGGCGATGTGAAAATTGCGAATATGTTGAAAAAGAGGTAGATCAAAACATTTGGTATTATTATATCTGGGCAAAATAAACTTGGTTTTATATGATGGTTTCTGGAATCATTGGGGCAATTGTTGGTGGAATTTTTGGATTTTTCATTGGTCGATATTTTTCAAAGTTTGGGGGTGTGTGCCCTCTTTTATGTAATCCGAAGATAAGCACTTTTTATTTTGCTTTGCTTGGGTTTTTGCTTGCATATAAAAACTTTTAAAACAAATTCAAGGGATGAGAAATGCCAAATGTTGAAATTAAATTTGTCGATGGGATGACTTTTATTGGCAGAGGAGATTCCAACCATTGGGTAGTTATGGATGGTGCGGAAACCGTTGGTGGAACTGATGCGGGAACAAGACCAATGGAACTTGTTCTCATCGCACTTGGTGGTTGTACTGGAATGGATGTTGTGAGCATTTTGAGAAAGAAGAGGGTTAAGTTTGATAAATTTGAAATGAGAATCACAGGTGATAGAGCAGAGGAACATCCCAAGGTCTATACAAGGGTCAATATTGAATATGTAATTTATGGTAATGAGGTAAACCCCAAAGATGTTGAACATGCTATTGAACTTTCACAATCAAAGTATTGTTCTGTGTCGGCGATACTTAAAAAGTCAGGTGCTCAAGTAAACTATACATACAAAATAATTCAACCAAAACTAGAGGAAGTAAAAAAAGATGAATAAGTTGATTTTAGCCCTTACTTTGATTTTTCTGGTTTCAATTCAAAGTGACGAAAAAGTTAAAAATGCGCTTGAACTCAGCCAGGATGCGTCAAATAAACTTGTTGATTCGGTTAAATCCGTGCTATTGCAAGAACTTAGTAAAGGTGGTTATATTGGCGCAATGAAAGCATGTTCAAATATCGCGCAGGGTATAATAAAGGCATACCAAGAAAAACATGGTTTTTACATTAGAAGGATAAGCGAAAAATACAGAAATAAACTTGATAAACCTGATGACTATGAGCTTAAAATCTTAAGGAAACTTGATGAGCTCAACAAGATGGGCGAATTACCTCAGGAATATTATGAAGTGGTTGAGGAAAACAACGCGCGGTATTTAAGATATTTTAAACCGTTGGTAGTTCAGCCTATGTGCTTAAATTGTCACGGGACGAATGAATTTTTGAAAAAGGAAATAAAAGAGTTTTTAAAAGAGAAATATCCAGATGATAAAGCGGTGGGTTATCAAGCGGGTGATTTTAGAGGTGCGGTAAGCATCAAAATCAAACTAAGTGAGGATTTGTTAAAAAATCAAGCCCCGAAATAGCGAAAAATTAAAAATCTGGTTTAAAAGAATGCATAAATTTAATCCAGAACATGCAAGCAAACTCCTGACTGAGGAAAGAAGAAAAATCTTACCACCTGAGGAAATTTTGAGGTCATGCGGATTAAAAGAAGGAATGGTGATGGTTGATGTTGGTTGTGGTAACGGTTACTTTACCATCCCTGCCTCTAAAATTGTCGGTGATAAAGGGAAGATCTATGCAATTGATATTCAAGAGGAAATGATAAACCAGCTTAAGTTAAATAATCTACCCAAAAATGTAATTCCAATACTTGCAAAGAGTGAGCATGAATTCCCGCTTGAAGATAAAATTAGTGATTTCACTTTTCTTGCATTCGTTACACATGAGAACGAAAAAATAGAAATGTTTTTAAACGAGGTCAAGAGAATAACGAAAGATAATGGGAGGATTGTCATCCTTGAGTGGAAAAAACAACATGAGGAGGCGGGACCACCATATGAAGAAAGAATTTCACAAGACGAGCTAATATCAGTGGTAAAAAAACTTGATTTATCAATAATTGAAACTGCTGATATAAGTCAGTCGCATTATAAAATAGTGTGTGTTAAAAAATGAAAGCAAGATATAAAGCCCTAGCAATTCTCTTTATTCTGGTTTATCTCTTTGGTTGCACGGTTCAAAATATAAAATATGAACAAAGAGGCTATCTTGATGTAAGCCCTTCTGAAGCGTGGGGAAAAATGAATAAAAGTAAAAATGTTCTTATTCTTGATGTTCGCACAGTGGGGGAATTCTCTGAAGAGCATATTAAAGGGGCAATAAATATACCTGTGCAGGAAATAGGAAGACGATTAAATGAGTTGAAAAAACATAAAAACTACGAGATAATTGTCTATTGTAGAAGTGGAAACCGAAGCAAGAGGGCGAGCGAAATTCTTGTCAAGAATGGGTTTAAGCATGTTTACAATCTCACTGGGGGTATTATTGAATGGAAAAAATATTTTGAGGTTGGAAAATGAAAAAAATCACTAAAGATATAACAATTGAAGACCTTGTTACTGAATTTCCTGAATCAGTTGGTTTTTTGATGAAAAAGGGAATCAAATGTATTGTTTGCGGTGAACCGATATGGGGAACGCTTGAGCAAGCGATAAAGGAAAAAGGGAAGGAAGATGAAATGGAACAAATACTTGATGAATTAAACGAATTCCTTGAGCGAAAAGAAAACTCAGAAGGAAATTAAGTGAAAAATGTAAAATTATTTGTTTTTGTCTTTTTAGGTGCGATTGCTGGCTATCTTTATTACTTTTTCATTGGTTGTAAGATAGGAACTTGTCCAATTACGAGTAATCCATATTTTTCGGCACTTTATGGTTCAGTGCTTGGGCTTGGATTTTATTGGGCATTTTTTTTCGAGAAAAAAGTAAAAGGTAAAAATTATGGCAGTTGCCCTTCAAATAAGTTTATACCCATTAAGACAAATGGACATAATTGAGCCAATTAACAGTGTAATTGAAATTTTTAAGTCACATGGGCTGGAAACTCATGTTGGCTCAATGAGCACACTCGTTTATGGTGATGATGAAAAAGTTTTCAAAGCACTTCAAGATGCTTATAAAAAAGCCTCGGAATTTGGTGAATTTGTCATGGTTGCAACATTTTCAAACGCTTGTCCACTGCCATTAAAATTTGACATCAAATAGATTATCTTTTCTGCCTGTAACTCTGAAGAAGCTGTTGCATTATATCGGTTGACAATGATAAACCTTGAATGTTAAGCACAACAATAGTCATCATATCACTTATGGTGATCGCTTGATTTTGTGGATCGCTATAAAGATTATCAATTCTATCTACAATTTCCCCAACCGTTGTTGAGGCGATATTTGTATATGCGGTCCATTTTTGAAATACAGCATCGGCAACATTCTGATTTATAACTCCGTTCTTTTGTAAATTGGTCAGTGCATCTTTTAGGACATCATCACCCCATGTGATACCATTCCAGAATCCGGCGACAAAGTAGATTTTTGCATTTTTATCAAGCCCTTGCCACCATTTGCCATCACGCGCGGGTTGAGAATAAAGCGAAGAGACAAGAATAATTAAAGCAAAAACAACAACTGAAAACCTACCCATGATAAATCCCCACAAATTATTTTTTAAATATACACTTTAATTGCACATTCCATTATCCCCAATAAGGAGAAATTTCTCAAGTTGGGATTAATGAATAAGTGCAGAAGTAGTATAACTAAAACTAAATTAATATCCAAATTAAAAAATTACCAAACCGCGATCCCATCAGGCTCTTTACCTGTTTTTATGGTTCTAACTATTTCCCCTGTTTCCAGTCTAATTACGCTGATAATATCTGCATTTGAATTAGCAACATAAATTAAATTTTGTTTGTCAATAGCAATACCTATCGGCACTGGGCTATCGCCAAAGGCGGAGCCAAATAATCTTCCCGCTTTTTCAACATCGGATTTTTCAGCTGTTTTAACTCTTTTTAGGACATTTTTACTTATCGCATCAACGATAGCTATTTCTCCGCTCCTTGCACAGGAAATCACAGCTAACTTTCCATCTTTTGAAAATTTAACACGGATTGGGAAACCATCAACTTTAAATTTAGTTTTAATCTCGAGTGTTTTAGTATCAACTACTGCGACGCTATCCTCTGCTCTATTTGTAACCCATATTTCTTTTCCATCTGGAGTGATATCTATTCCCTCGCTTCCTCGCCCTGTTTGAATGTTTTTAATAAGTTGTGCCTTATTTAAATCAATTACACTTATACTTCCCGAACCGATATTTGTAACAAAACATTTTGATTTATCAGGTGAGATAACAAGCATGTGAGAAATTTCCTGATCGGTTTTGATCTCCTTTACAATTTTTTCATTTTTAACATCTATGATGACAATTGATTTATTTGCTTCAACCGTGACGACAACTTTTTCATTATCAATCCATTCTACACCATGAGGTCTGCGAAATTCACCAAGATCTATTGTCTTTTCAAGCGTTAGTTTTTCAAGATTGTAAACCGAGAGTGAATTTCCCTGTTTTTCACGAGTTCCATAATTTGTTACAATTGCATATTTTTTATTCGGTGAGATTGCAACTTCATGTGGAGCTTCACCAGTTGGGAGTTGGGATATCAAACTATCATTTTTTAGGTTGAAAAACATAGCTGTATTTTCAGATTTATTGAGCACAATTAAATTTTGTGATATCGCAAGAGAAAGTGGCAGGAATAAAATCGATATTAATTTTTTGAACATGACTTCACCTTGATTTTTGTTTTTAATTTTTATTGAATTTACCAAATGGTCATTTTGATTGCGCAAGATTTTTTAACTTTTCAAGGTTCAAGATCACGATTTTTCTACCTTTCACCTCAATTAACCCATCATCCTGAAGCTTTCTTAAAGCCCTTGAAAGCGTTTCAATGACTGTCCCAAGGTATGAAGCAAGCATTGATCTTGAAATGTTTAATGTTAGCTCATTTCCTTCTTTACCTTGACATTGTTTTTCATATTCCTCAACAAGATAGGTTGCTAATCGTTGTGGGACATCTTTTGATGTTAATTTTTCAATTTGTTGCGTTAATTCTTTTAATCTCTTTGCGAAGCCCTGTAAGATTTTCAGGGAAATTTTGGGGTTTTTAACGAAAAGTTGGAGAAATTTTTCCCTCGGTATGAAGAGAAGGATTGAATCTTCAATCGCTTCACAACTTGAGTCGTATGTTTTTCCGTCAAACAGAGGGATTTCCGCAACGAGGTTGAATGGCTCAACTATTTGTAAAGTTATATCTTTACCGTCGGGGGTTAATTTAAAAATTCGCACTGCGCCTTTTAAAAGTATATAAAAACCAAGGTATGGGTTTCCTTCCGAAAAGATAATTTCCTTTTTTGAGAACTTTTTTAGTTGTGATATATGTGTGAATTTGCGAAGCTCCTCGGTTGATAATTCAGAGAAAAGTGGAATTTGTTTTATTGTGTCGTGGTCTGGCTTCATTTAAATTTATCTTTTAATTTCAAGGAGAGCAAGGATATACGCTCCAGCGCCGAAACCAACCATGGGATATTGACCTTGATAGTCGGAATTAAATTCATCGTATAATTCAGCTATAAGATTGTAGTTTAAACTTGATTGTGAAGTTATCCAGTTGATAATTTGCTCGGCTTCTTTCTTAAATCCAGATTTTTTCATCGCAACTGCGACCCTTAAATCGATAAAAATCCATTCCTGTCTATCATACCAATCACCGTTATTAACTCTAAAGAAGCCAAATCTGTTTTTTATTTTAAGATTTTTCTTTATCGCTTCGATTGTCTTTTGTGCGATTTCACTATTCGCTGGGATCAAGTCAAAGTTTATCGCTTCAACTACACTTGCGTCAAAGTATTCAAATTCATCTTCACTTTTTGCTTCGATCGTTCCTTTTATCACCCCATTTTTATCAACGAAATTTTTCAAGAAAGATCTCAAAATTGAGTCAGCAAAAGGGTTATAAAATTTTTCTGCTGTTTTCTCTTTTAGAAGCCCCGCAACCTTTGCAATTGATCTTAACCCTTTTATCGCTGCTATTGTTGTATATGCGTAATGTTTCCCAGGCAAATGCCTTTCCCATGGCCCTGAGTCAGCTCGAATGACCCCATAATCATCAATTAAAGAAATTAACACATCTGCTATTTTTGTCGTCACCGTGTCCCAATATGTTACGGCAAAATCAAGATCACCACTTTTTTCAACATAATTTCCAAATGCCCACAGAAAAAGTCCAAAACCGTCAAGCTCAATGTTTGGACCATCTTCATTATGGTCAGACTCTTCGGTTCCATCTCCATAATATTTGCAGACGGTAATTTTATAATCTTTTTTGACTCCGTAATCTTTCCCCTTGTGGATAAAGTTTTTATAAAATCCAACCTTCGCTTTGAGCATAAATTCAAGAGCTGCTCTTGCTTCATCAAAATATCCGAGTTCAATTAAAGCGTTTATTGCGTAAACCCCATCTCTAACCCAAGTGTATGTCCACTCGCCGGGAGGAAGCGATGCAAGAATTTGACCGTAGGGACTTCCATTCTCTCGACATTGCGCCATTTTTATAACTGCGAGCGATTGTTTAAAAAGTTCAATTTCATTTTTTGTTAAGCTCTTTATGTTAAAATTTGCCTTTTTAATGAAATCTCTCCAAAACTTTATTTCGTCGTTGAGAATATTCTCGTTTTCTGTCAACTTCGAAAACTTTTGTATTTCTTCTTCTGTTGTTCCTGATGAAGGGATGGATATAAAAACTCTCTTTTCAACTTCTCCGCCAGTTCCATCACTTCGCTTTACAATTTTCGTTTTTATGACTTTTTTAATTTGGAGTTGTTGAATTTCAAAAACATCACTTAACACATCTTCGGATGTTATTTCGCCATAAATTGTATTTCCTCTAAAATAAATTTTACTTTGCTTGTATTTTTTATTGATTTTACAAATTGCAACCATCACAGGCGCGTCAATTTGAAAAGGAGCAAAGTAGTAAATTTGAACCCCAAGTTTTTTGTAATTCACAAAAATTATATTTGTTCCGTTTATATAACCAACTTCGTCTTCGGGAATTTTCGATAAGTCGTATCTTTTTCCATCAAGTTCAACTATGAAGTTTGCGTCATTTATAATATTTTTTGTATACCTTCCAGGTGATACAACTTTATAAATATGCTCATACATTGACACAATTTGATGTTTCTCAACATTGTAAACGATAGCCGTAAAACCGTTGCTTGAGACGAGTTCCTTTGCAGAGCGATGTGGTTTGGTATTTTCTCTCATTTTGATATCAAAATCTTTTTTCAGGATCAGCCCTACGGGACCTTTAAAAATTCCGCCATCAAAACCGAAATCACAAACTCTGACGGCAAGAACATTGTTTTTTATTTTTAACAAACCTTTTGGCACAGGATATGCACGAAGCGTCGTCCATTCAGTTCTTCGCTCTGGTGGGAATTTACCTGTTTCACCAATTTTAGAGCCATTTAAATAAGTTTCATCGGCGTCATCTATGCTACCAAGCAGTAAAATTAAATCTTCATTCAAAAGATTTTGCGGCACATCGAAATGTAATCTATACCAGACTAAGCCATTGTAATCTTCAAAGCCTTGACTTTCAAATGTTGCAGGGACTTTTATTTTAATCCAATCGGAATCGTCAAATTCAGGTTCAAGCCATTTTAAGTTATCGCCCGTTTTGAAAAGCCATTCGCCAGCAAGGTTTAATTTAAGCTTGAAATCTTGAGCCGAAAGAATTGAAAAGAGGAAAAAGAAAAGCAACAGTACTTTTTTCATTGCGCTTTTAAAGTCTCTTTAATTTTAACATACTTACTTTTGAGAAAATTATTCGAATGGAAAATCAAGTTCTCGGGAAAGTGTGAAAACCAAAAGTCTCGGTTGTGTTCGCCTGGGTAAATTTTAAATTCATGTTTTACTCCTTTACTTTTTAATATCTCGTGCATCTTCAGATTGGAGTCCTTTAACCAGTCTTTATCGCCGACGGAAAAGAATATGTTCAAACTATCAAAATGTTGAGGTGTTAACTCCTGTGCAAGTGATGTTGGCTGGATCAAGTTCCAGTAAATTGAATCACCACCGTGTATATATTTTCTATCCTTGACCTTCTCAAATGGGATTTCCAATGCTCCCATCATACTTCCGATTGAGATAAATTTGTCAAAATATTTTAATCCAAGAAGCATTGCCCCAAATCCGCCCATTGAAACCCCGTCAATTGCTCTCGTTTCACGATAAGGTATCGTTCGAAATGTAGCATCAACATAATTGATTAAATCTTCAACGATATATTGCTCGTACATTTTTTTCCTATCTTTTGAATTTACATAAAAAGAGGAGTCGGCATCGGGCATAATAATTATCATTTCAGCGATTTTGCCGATATTGATTAAACTATCAACTACTAAATTTATATTATCGTATTTCCAGGACTCGTCGCTTCCACCATAACCGTGTAAAAGGTATAGCACAGGATAACGCTTTTTTATGTCAATGTCATAACTTGGGGGAAGATAGACGTAGAAATATCGTCCTTGCTGAAGCCATCGCGAGAAAAATCCAACTTGGAAAAATCTGCTGCGGTTCCCAATTTCAAGCAAGCTACCGTCTTCAAACTTGAAATATCTTATTTGTTCATCGCTGAATTTTAAATTTCCAGTTGTATCTTTTATCAACCTAACATAATCAGCGACTAAAATACTATCGTTTTCAGGCGAATGGTAAACTTTGAAGTCAGCATAATCAATTGAATATCTATTTTCCGTTAAAAAGTTGCTTATCTGATCTAAATCTCTCTTCCAAAGTGTGTATGTTTTTTCATTTTCTCTAAATTTTAAGCTTAAAAAGGCAAGGTATGAAGATAGTCTTCCTGTTGTAAGAAGCGAATCCATAATTTTTATGGTCAAAAAAACAGTATTGTAATCATCTTGACTTGCGAACTTTTTCTTTTCATTTTTCATCTGCCATAGTTCATCTCGTGAAATTATCAAAATTGGTCCCTCATAAATTCCACCGCCAAGCCCAAGGTCTTCAACCCTTATTGCTATGACATTATCATCGTCATATTTTATAAGGTCATTGGGGATGAAATAAACCCTTTCAAATGTCCAACCCTTTGTGCTTCCGATTAACTCACCATTGAAATAAACTCTATCGTTATCATCAATTTTCCCAATGTAGAGATAAAGTTTTTTGTTTTTAAGTGACGATGGTATTTTGATATGTTTTCTATACCATGCAACCCCGTCGAAGTTGTAACCTTGCTTTTCCCACTGAGATGGAACTTGGATCTCAACCCATCCGAATTCGTTAATTTTTTCTTGGCTCCAATTTTCATCGTCGCCAACTCTAAATAGCCACTTTCCAGATAAATTTATTCTTTCACCCTGAGGTTCATCATTTATTCTTTGATTTGTGTTTCCACCACAGCCCAAGAGAAGTAAGCTGAGCAATAATGCGAGGAAAGTTTTCATCTTTAAATTTTGCCCTGTTTTATTTTTCTAATTATTTCCTTGATCAATAGTGAAAACTCGTTTTTAACTTTTTGTGCAGCCTCTGTGACTTCTTCATGTGAAAGTTTAGTCGGGCTTATTCCAGCTGCGTAATTCGTAATACATGAAATCCCCAGAACTTTCATATCCAAGTAGTTGGCAACTATAACCTCTGGCACTGTTGACATACCGACGGCATCTGCCCCGATTTTTCTTAGCATATTGACTTCTGCGGGGGTTTCGTAATTTGGACCGCGGACACCACAGTAAATTCCTTCGCGAATTGGCAATCCAAGTTCAATTCCTGTTTCAACTGCAAGCTTTTTAAGATTTTTTTATAATATAGAGCTTGATGAGAAAAAGCTAATAGAGCAATTTTTTGAATATATC
>JBKBWH010000109.1:0-6378 GCA_046289115.1 Candidatus Kryptonium sp. | reverse complement strand
TTCTTACTTGAAAATTTTACTTCTTGTACTGATTTTTACCTAAAGGTTGTTTTGGAAAATAGCCCTGGGCTTGGAGCAAGTAGGCAATTCAATTTACATGATGGTATAAATATAATAAATCCAATCCTAAATTTCAAGTTAAAGCTGAGCACCAAAAGTTTGACAATTTTTCTTAAAATTTTTATCTTTTAAAGCAGTTTAAATTTAATCAAGGAAGTAATGAAACTTAAAGATAAAGTTGCAATCATAACAGGTGCATCACGCGGGCTGGGAAAAGCAATAGCCGAATCCTTCGCTCGCGAGGGAGCTTTAATTGCTGTATGCTCAAGAACAAATGAAATTTTCACAATCACCGACCAAATTAAAACATCTTGCTCAAGTTGTTATGCAGGAAAACTTGATGTCTCAAATTATAATGAGGTCAAAGAATTCGTCGAAGCAGTTTACAAAAGATTTGGAAGAATAGATATCCTTGTAAATAACGCAGCAATACTCGGGGAAAGAACAAGCATCGCCGATTACCCGATTGATGTATGGGAGAAAGTAATTAACATTAACTTAAATGGTGTTTTCTACTTTACACACGAGGTCGTTAAATACATGATGACTCAGGGAAATGGAAGTATAATTATGGTGAGCTCAAGCGTTGGGCGAAAGGGAAGGGCAAAATGGGGAGCTTATGCGGTTTCAAAATTTGGAGTTGAAGGGCTTGTCCAAGTCCTCGCAGATGAACTTAAAGACACCGGAATAAGAGTTAACTCTGTAAACCCAGGTCCACTTGCAACAAAAATGAGAAAACAGGCTTATCCAAATGAAGACCAATCAAAACTCAAAAAACCAGAAGAGATAGTTGATATCTTTATATACTTAGCCTCCGACGAATCCACAGGCATCACGGGAATGCAATTTGATGCACAAGATTTTAAACTAAATGAGATAAAGAAATGAGCAGAAAATTATTTCTCTTTGTAATCAGCGCTTTATTCTTCTTCTCATGCTTTTATCCAAGGTCAACATCACCACAAATTGATGAGAAAGATTTATTTAAGCATTTAAAATACATAGCCTCAGATGAACTTGAGGGGAGAAGAGCTGGGACAAAGGGCGCTGAACTTACCAGTCACTACATAGCAAATTATTTCAAAAAATTTGGTTTAAAACCCGCTGGTGATAACGGAACATACTTTCAATATTTTGATTTTGTCAGCGATGTCAAAATTGGCGATTCAAACTTTGTGAACTTCAAAATAAATGACAAAGAAATCAATCTAAACCTTAAATCTGATTTCACCCCGCTTTCATTCAGTGAATCTGGAAAAGTTCAAAGTGAGGTGATCTTTGCCGGTTATGGTATAACTGCCCCGGAACAAAACTATGATGATTACAACGGGATCGATGTACAAGGAAAGATTGTGATAGTTTTAAAAGGAACGCCCGACGGTTATAAAGCACATTCACCATTTGAAAAATACTTATCGCTTAGATACAAAGTAAGCAATGCTCAATCAAAAGGAGCATCCGCTGTTATCTTTGTCGATCCATTTTCTGAAAAATTTGAGAGATTCGCTTACGATTACTCCGCAGGAAAAGCGGGCATCTTGGCTATTGAAGTTAAAAACAGCGTGCTCGATAAATTGCTTAAAGATTGTGGATACGAGTTCAATCTTTATGACATCGTGAAGAAAATTTACGATTCTATGAAACCAAATTCGTTTGCTGTAAAAGGTTTAAGTGCTGAAATTCAAACTGATGTTCGCTATATCAAGTCAAAGGTTGCCAATGTCATTGGTTATATTGAAGGCTCAAATCCCGAATTAAAGAACGAATATATCGTAATCGGCGCACACTACGATCACCTTGGCTGGGGCGGACAAGGTTCGCTTATTCCCGATACAGTTGCAATTCACAATGGCGCAGATGATAATGGTTCTGGCACTGTTGGCTTGCTTGAACTTGCGGAATATTTTTCGCATAATAGGAAAAAACTTAACAGAACCTTGGTCTTTATAGCCTTTACAGCTGAAGAAGAGGGAACAATTGGTTCGGGATATTATGTAAAAAATCCAGTTTTCCCACTTGAAAATACAATTGCTATGATAAATATGGATATGATCGGGCGAATGAAGGAAAATAAGTTGACAATATACGGCGTTGGAACAAGCCCCATATGGAATGAGATAATTGAAAAATTAAACTCCGAATTTAAATTTGAACTAAACCTTGTAAAAGATGGGTACGGTCCAAGCGACCATGCACAATTTTATTCAAAAAATATCCCCGTGCTTCATTTCTTCACGGGAATACATTCCGACTATCATAAGCCGAGCGATGATTACGATAAAATAAATTATCAAGGACAAAAAAGGATTCTTGATTTTATCGCAAGATTGACTTTTGAACTTGACAAATCTAAGGAAAAACCACAATTCGTTAAGGTGGAAACACCTCAAAGAAGCGCACGCGGTTTTAGGGTGACGCTCGGGATCGTCCCCGATTATTCCGAAGAAGTTCAAGGGATGAAAGTTGGAGATGTTCGCCCCGGAACCCCAGCGGAGAAAGCTGGGATCAAACCCGGGGATGTGATTATAAAACTTGGCGATAGAGAAATTAAAAATGTTTACGACTACACCTATGCGCTTGGCGATTTCAACCCAGGGGATGAAGTTGAAATAGTTGTTTTAAGGGGAACAGAAAAATTGAGTTTTAAAGCAAAATTTGAAGAAAGAAAATAAAATCAAAACGAGGATAAGAGATGAATCCAGAGATGAAAAAGAAAGCCTTGAGGATGATAACTTACGGTCTTTATATTTTGACTTCAAAATCTGGAGATAGATATTCAGCGGGAACTGTTAACTGGTTAAGTCAATCTTCTTTTGAGCCACCGCTTGTCATGGTAGGGGTTAAACGAGATTCAGGATTGCATAGCACAATTTTAGAAAGTGGCGTTTTCGCAGTTAACATACTAGCATCAGACCAAAAGGAAATCGCCTCAGCATTTTTTAAGCCCACAACCGTAGAAAACGATAGAATAAACGGCTATAGATTTGAACAAGGTGAAACGGGTTCTCCACTACTTGTCGACCTTCCAGCGTTTTTTGAGTGTAGGGTTGTTGATAAGGTTGAAAGAGGGGATCACACTATTTTGGTTGGAGAGGTCATCAATGCTGGCGTAAGGAAAGAAGCAAAACCACTTGTTATGTGGGATACTGGCTGGTTTTACGGAGGATAAAAAAACAAAACGGAGGTGCTATCATGAAAACAGCAGGTGATATAATTAAGGGTAAACCGATTTATTTTGTAGAAAGCGGTTCTTCAGTGCTTGATGCTGCAAAGCTTATGGCTGAAAAAAATATCGGCGCTGTTTTTGTGCTTTCAAAAGAGGGAAAACTTCTTGGAATTTTCTCTGAACGAGATCTGCTGAGAAGAGTTATAGCAAGAGGACTAAACCCTAGGGATGTAAAAGTTGACGATGTTATGACTCACGAAGTTATGATCGCCGTTGAAGATGAATCCTATGAGGAATGCCTCGCAAAAATGAAAAAAGCGCAAATAAGACATCTTCCCGTCGTCGACAGAAATAATAACTTGTTGGGCATGCTTTCACTTCGCGATCTTATGGATGTCTCGCTTGATGAGAAAACAGAAAAGATTGAACTTCTTCACAGCTACATTTACTATAGACCACCACTTGAAGAAAACGAGTAAAAACAAAAAGGGGAGAAAATTTGCCTGTAGTCAAGTTCGAGCGTGAGGGCAGAAGCATTGAAGTTCCGAAAGGTGCAAACCTGAGAAAATTTGCTCTAAAGGCAGGGATAAATGTTTACAAAGGTATAAATCAAATCCTCAACTGTCAAGGACATGGGCTCTGTGGAACATGCAGGGTTGAGATAATTCAAGGCGATAAGAATGTTAACTCGAAAACACCGATGGAGGAGTGGGTTTTAAAAGGTAAATTTTTAATCGCTCGCAAAGTTAAACCAAACCTTCGGCTTTCCTGTCAAGTTAAAGTTGAAGATGATATCGTCGTCCTGACAATGCCTGAATACGAAATTGATAAAGAAGAAACGATAGAAAGGATTAAAATTTTTGCGGTAGTAACACTTTTTGCTTTACTTTTCCTTGCAGGACTTGCATTTATAGTTTTGGACTTCATCGGCAAATTCTAAAAATTTGAAAATTAAAAAGGCTTTAAAAATTGAAAATTTTACTCACTGGTGGAAGCGGCTTTCTCGGATGGAATTTCTGTAAAACATTAAGGTTCAAACATGAGATTAGCGCTTTTTACTTCCAACATGAATTATTCCTTGAAAAGTGCAACTTCTATAAAATTGACATCAGAAATCGCGATGAAGTCTTTGAAGCTGTAAAAAAAATCCAACCCGAAGTTGTTGTTCACACGGCAGCCATCACAAATGTTCAAATTTGCGATCAAGACCGCGACCTTGCCTATTCCATAAATGTTGAAGGAACTAAAAACTTGCTTGACGCAAGCGCGGAGGTTAAAGCGAAATTCGTTTACATCTCAACTGATCTTGTCTACAGCGGGGACGGAAGCTTCTTCACCGAAGATACCAAGCCTGAGCCAAAAAGTTATTACGCTCAAACAAAACTTGAAGCTGAAGAAATAGTCAAATCATATGATAATTACATAATTCTTCGCCTCGCCCTGATGTATGGGTGGGGCAATGTCTTCACAAATTCGTTTTCAGATTGGCTTCATACTGAATTAAGAGCGAAAAGAAAGTTAAAGGTTTTCGTAGATCAATTTAGAACGCCAATTTATGTTATTGATGCAGTTATGGCAATTGATGAATTAATTTCAAAAGATATTAAAAATGACATCTTTAATCTCGGTGGTTCCGAAAGAATATCAAGATATAACTTTGCCTTAAAGTTTGCTGATGTCTTTGGGTATTCGCAAGACTTGATTGTCCCGGTGCCGATGGACTCGGTCAAAACTTATCTTGCTGGCGCTAAAGACTGTTCCCTTAACATAAGCAAAATTCAATCTGTGTTAAGCTTCAAACTCAAAAATGTAGACGAAGGTTTAAATGCAATGAAGCGAAGCTAAATTCATCCCTAATAAAGTTTGATCAACTATGACTTCCCTAAACGGCAAAACAGTTATAATAACAGGGGCATCAAGCGGAATAGGAAAAGAGACAGCAAAAATTTTTGCAAAAGCTGGTTGCAAAGTTGTCCTCGCATCGAGAAATCTTGATAACTTAAAAAGGGTTGAGGAGGAAATCAAAAATTTTAATTCAAATGTCGTTGCAATCCAGACAGATGTCGGCGATTTTCGTTCGCTTGATAACCTCATTGAGCAAACTTTAAAAACATTCAACAAAATTGATATTCTTATAAACAACGCTGGTTTTGGAATTTATGGCTGGTTTCATCTGACACCATTTGAGGAAATTGAAAATATTATGAGAGTTAACTTCATCGGCTCAGCCTACCTAATTCACAAAGTCTTGCCAATTATGATCGAACAAGGTGGGGGAACAATAGTCAATATCTCATCGGTCGTTGGAAAAAGAGGAGTATCTGGAATGGGAATATATTCCGCAAGTAAATTTGCTCTCACCGGGTTAACAGAGGCTCTTAGGGTTGAGTATAAAAAGTTAGGAATCCATTTCATAGGAGTTCATCCCGGAACCACAGATACAAAGTTTTTTGAAAACGCAAAATACTATGGAACTGACAGAATGCAAGGAAAATTTATGATAATGTCAGCTGAAAAAGTTGCAAGGGAAATTTTTAAAGCGGTTGTAAAAAAGAAAAGGGAAATTGTACTAACGCCAGTGGGGAAATTGACGGTTTGGGTAAATAAGTTTGCCCCTTCATTCGTCGACTTTATGATGAGCAAGGTTATAAAGATAACTTGAATTTTAAAACACATGGGGTTAAATTTTTATGAGAAAACTTTTATTTGAAATTTTAAAACTTCACAACAAAATTAAAGGCACTACCATGTCAACATTAGAAACCTATATCAAGGGGGGCAGTTTCTTAATCCAAGAAAGCTCAGCCGAAAGCATCTTCACCCCAGAAGATTTCACCGAACAACACAAGATGATAGCCCAAACCGCAAATGAGTTCGTCGAAAAAGAAGTTTTACCCAAAATTGAAGAAATTGAAGAGCAAAACTGGGAAGTTACACTTTCGCTTATGCGAAAGGCAGGGGAAATTGGACTTTTAGCTGTCGATATTCCAGAGGAATACGGTGGACTTGGGCTTGACAAAACAAGCTCAATGCTTGTTGCAGAAGAGATCGGGAAAGCAAGCTCATTTGCAGTCACGCACGGGGCACATACCGGAATCGGGACCTTACCAATAGTTTATTTTGGGACGGAAGAACAAAAGAAAAAATATCTA
>JBKBWH010000108.1:0-6379 GCA_046289115.1 Candidatus Kryptonium sp. | reverse complement strand
CCTGCTACAATTTGCCTCTCCTCACTGCCTATTTTAACTTTTAACTTTAAAAGTTTCTCCGAATTTTTCACACTTTCACATTCTATAACTTTGGCAACGCGAAGGTCGATCTTTTCAAAATCTTTTATATCTATTTGAGGTTTAAACTCAATTTTTTCTTCCACAACTTCCCCAGATGCTATTCTTAATTTTCTTATCTCATCTTCAATTTCAGCATCCTCTATTTTTCTAAACAAAATTTTCGGCTCCCCAAGTTGATGACCTGCCTCAAGCAAAAGCTCAGTAGCGCTATCCCAACCTACCTTAACAATATCATCTTTTAAATTCAACATCTCCCAAATTTTCCTCGATGAAAACGGTAAAACCGGCTCAAACAAAATCGCAAGAGCCCGCACCAACTGCAAGCATAAGTTTATCGTTGTCGATGCACGGCGTGGATTTTCCTTGATCATCCTCCAAGGCTCTGTGTCGTTAAAATATTTATTCGCAAACCTCGCCAAGTTCATCGTCTCAAAAACTCCATCCCTGATCCTGAAATTTTCGTAATTATTGGCGATCTTGTCTGCATGCTCTTTTAACTTTGCTATCAACTCTTTATCGATCTCCTCAAGCTCAAATCTTGCCGGAACCTTGTTATCAAAATTCTTTTTCACAAATGTCAATGTTCTATTAACAAAATTACCAAGTATATCTGCTAACTCATTGTTGTTTCTTGCCTGAAATTCTTTCCATGAAAAATCTGTGTCCTTCGTCTCGGGCAAAATGCTGGCAAGGGCATAACGCAATGGATCCGGGTCAAACTTATCGAGATACTCGTTCAGCCAAACTGCGTAATTTCTGCTGGTTGAAAGTTTCTTCCCTTCAAGATTTAAAAACTCGTTTGCTGGAACATTATCTGGAAGGACATAAATTTCATCGCTCCTACCTTCATTCCACGCCATCAGCATCGCCGGAAAAACGATACAATGAAAAACGATATTATCTTTTCCAATGAAATGAATTAATCTTGTATCTGAATTTTGCCAATACTCACGCCATTTTTCAGGTTGACCAATTTTTTGAGCCCATTCCTTTGTCGACGAAATATAGCCAAGCAAAGCATCAAACCAAACATAAATCACTTTCCCCTCCGCCCCTGGAATTGGAACTTTCACCCCCCAATGCAAATCCCTCGTCACCGCTCTATCCTGCAATCCTTCCTTGAACCACGAATAAACATAATTTTTAACATTTTCCTTCCAATCAGTTTTTGTCTCCATCCATTCCTCAAGTCTTTTCTGAAATTCACCAAGTGGCAAATACCAATGCGATGTATCTTTAATTACGGGGGTTGACCCACAAATCTTACACTTCGGCTCAATTAAATCTGTTTGCTCAAGCCAACTTCCGCATTTTTCACATTGATCTCCCCTTGCACCAGGTGAACCACATACAGGGCAAATCCCTTCAACATATCTATCTGCAAGAAACATCCTGTCCTTTTCACAGTACAGTTGCTTCGTTGTTTTCTCTTTTAAAATCCCTTTTTTGTAAAGTTCTAAAAAGAACTCCTGCGCTGTTTGATGATGTAAAGGAAGCGAAGTCCTTGAATAATTATCAAAGCTCATCCCAAATCTTTCAAAGCTTTCCTTGTTCATGTAATGATATTTATCAACGACCTGTTGAGGTGTTATTCCTTCCTTCTCCGCTGTAATTGTTATCGGAACACCATGTTCATCAGAGCCACAAATATACAGCACATCTCTGCCTTTCAACCTCTGATAGCGAACATAAATATCAGCGGGAAGATAAGCTCCAGCAAGGTGTCCCAAATGAATAGGTCCGTTTGCATAGGGAAGCGCAGCCGTTACGAGGATTTTCTTAAAATTTTTGCTCAAGATCGTCTTGATTTTTTGTTATCAAATGCCGTTAAGAATTTAAGCAATTTTTAAAAATTAACCTAAACCATTTGAAAAAATTTCCTTATTCCGTTCAAATGCCTCGGGTGGAACAATTTTCTTTATCTCCTCAAGAGTATACCTCTCCCATAGGTCATTCCCATAATGCACATAAACATAATTTTTGAAAATATCAAACTTTTCAATTTTGCCGATCCCTCTCTCCGTTTGAATCTCGTAATCTATCGGAGGAAAGTTTCTCAATGCATCAAGATATGTTTCCATCTCAAACAAAAAACAACATTTTAATCTTCCGCACTGTCCAGATAATTTTATCGGGTTCAACGGTAGATTCTGAAATTTTGCGTGAATAAGGGTAACCTTATTAAACTTCTCAAGCCAAGTGTTACAGCATAAAGCTCTCCCACAACTTCCAATTCCACCTATTTTTCTTGCTTCATCCCTGACACCGATTTGCCAAAGTTCAATCCTTGTTTTAAAAATTTTAGCAAGATCACGAACGAAAGCCCTGAAATCAACCCTTCCACCAGCGGTGAAATAAAATGTAAGACGATTCCTATCAAATTGATATTCAACATCAACTAGCTTCATCTCAAGATTAAAAACTTTAACCCTTTGCTTGAAAATATAGTATGCTTTAATCTCATCTTCCCTGTTTTTCCTCAACTTGTTTAGGTCGTCTTCATTTGCAAGCCGTATCACTTTTCTCATCAACTGACCAACTATTCCAAGGAAATTTCTTTTCTGATGAACCTTTTCTCCAACTAAATGAACACGCCCAAGATCAACACCACGAAGCGCTTCAACAAGGACATAATCCCCGGGTTTAAGATCAAGATTTTGTTCGTTTATGAAAAAATCGCGACGCATGCTTTTAAATTCAACTTCAACAAGGTTTAAAGTATGCTCGATCTTGGCAAGTTCAGGATCAAAAGGTTTTTTGAAACAGGATTCGCATGGCAACTTAGCCTCTTCAACTTCAAGTCCTTCAGCTTCAATCCCCGCGATAAATGTTTTATCCAATTGCTCCCAACCACTTTCAAAAGATTCCCAACCCTCCTCAAGCCAAAAAGGTGAATCTATTTTTCTATCCATTGCGTCTTACCCATTTGTTTTGTTTTTTGATAAGCTTTTTTCATCAACTCCGAAAGTTCGAGCGAAAGGTTTATCAAAATCAAATTTAGTTGAACATTCTTCTCAACTTGCTCAATCGCCCTTTCTACAAGCGAGATCGCCTTTTGATATTCAAACTCACCGTAATTTGCAACAAATTTTTTCAATCTTTCAAGCATATTAATGTTTATGATTTTATCCACCATACCAACTTTAACCATCAACGCATCCCTGAACCATGTCAAAATGACTTGTAAAAAATTTTCAATTTCGCTTCTTTCATAATCGGTCACAATTTTTTCAATTTCAATCAACAACTTAACAATTTTCCCAGACGCAATTGTGGCAAGAAAATCAATCGGTCTTATCCTTTTATCTTCAACTGTAACATCAAGAAGTTCTGTCGCTTTGCCAAAACTTCCATTTGCAAGCCGTGCAATAAGGCGCGCCCGCGCTTCGCTTAACCCATATCTCTCAACCAGTGCCTTCGCTATCTCATCGTCCGAGAGATAAGAAAACCTTACAAGCTGACACCTTGATGTAATCGTTGGCAAAAGTCTATCTTTATTCGCAGTGGTCAAAATTATAACGGTCTTGGGCGTTGGCTCTTCAAGCGTTTTTAAAAACGCATTCGCTGCCTGCTCCGTCATCGCATCAGCCTCAGAAACAATCACAACCCTCCATCCCGGGATAAATGTGCTATGCGAAATCTCCATTTTAACTTCTCTAATGCTGTTGATCTTTATACTATTTGCCCTTGGAATTGTGATCTTATGGTAGGGATTCTGCGACTTTAACTTTACTTGCTCCTGTATAATCTTTATCTCCGATTCATCAAGCTTTTCAAGGGGCGAATCATCCTTCGTCTCGTTTTTACCAAGAGGAAGTTTGAAGACCAACTTCACATTTGGATGTGAAAACTCAGAAATTCCCTTGCAAGTCTTGCACTCATCGCACGCCTCTCCCTTCTGGCGCTCGCAGTTCAATGCCTTTGCAAACTCAATTGCCATAGCATCTTTACCAACTCCCTCCGGACCGTAAAACAAATATGCATGTGCTACCTTTTCATTTAAAATTGCATTGATCAAAATTTGCTTTACTCTATCCTGACCTATTACATTTGACCAAGCCATTGCTATATAACTTTTTTAGAAAGTTTGACCCACACCTATGTGAAAAATCATCTCTTTTAAAATCTGCCCAGCCGTTTTCTTAAATATCACCTTTGAAGCAGAACTGGGGTCATAAACTTTAAATCCAAAATCAACTCTGAAACCTCCAAAAAATGTCAAATATCTCAAACCAAATCCGCCCGCAACAGCAAATTGATTCAATTTAACATCCTTCAAATCATCCCACAAATTACCTAAATCAATAAAAACCACACCACCAAAATTTTTCCAAAAAATTACCCTATTCTCAAAATTTGCCTCTATTAAAACATTGCCCCCAAGAGCTGGATTTGAAACATTCCCAAGCTCTCTAACCCTCCATCCACGCACGCTCGCACTTCCTCCTGCGAAAAATCTCCTATTTACCGGAATCGGTTGCAATTCAAATCTCTTGGATGATTTTATGTGAAACTCATTTGCTATACCTAATTTAAATTTAAACGCAAAAACTGAATTATTCAAACTGAAAAAGCGTCTATAAAGCCAACCAAATTTATAATATTGTGAAAAAGGCAAAACATTTATTCCCATCTGACCCAAAAGAAACGGAACAAATCCACCTTCCTCAACAGAAATCATATGGGCATAGCCAGATCTTGGATAAATTAAATCATCCGTTCTATCAATTTGAAATGTTATCGACAAAATTGAGTTAAGCTGTCTTTGATAAAGTTTCTCAAGTTTTGGATCAACCATCCCACGAAATTTTATATTCACATTTTCTATATCCCAATCCAAAAACCCTGAATACTCTCCATTTGGCTTGTAAATAAACCTAACTCTGTTTCTTGCTATATTCAGCAAATAACTCTTTTGCTTGTCTATCATTAAAGCTAAACTGAATTCACCAGGGATTCTACGACCAAGTAAATAAGGCTGGTTTAACCTCACATTTGTCTCAATCAACCCCGCACTTGTGGTATCCTCCAAGCTCGGCATCCTTTTAAAACTTAAACTCTGGATCTGAAACCTTATACTTGACGAAAAATTTCTTCCCCCACCTAAAAAATTTCTATTTTGATAGTCAACCGAAACACCAACATTTAAAGCATTCCTTTCATCACTGAAATAAATCGAAGGGAAAATATCGTGTTTATTTCTGGGGACAACTAAAACATTGACATCGGCAAGATTAACAGTATCAGCTCTACCCACTGGCTCAAGATTAATCCGCACATTTTCAAACAAGCCCGTCTGGGATAAATTAGCTTCGGTTTTCAAAATTAAGCTTCTGCTATAGAATTCACCTTCCTTAAATTCAATCTCACGCCTGACCATCTCCTCAGAGACTTTCATCTTTCCCGTCCTCTCAACCGAAATTTTTATGTCTCTTATCAAATATCTCTCGTTCGGACTAAATGGAACAAAAACCGAAACAACTTTTTTTGTAGAATCAACCAAAACACGAATCCCCACTCTCTCAACATACGCATTTTGATAACCATTGTCATAAAGCAAATTTAAAATCCTCTGAATCTCTGCCTCAACATCAACCTTTCTATATCTATTCCCAACTTTGAGGAAAGAAAATTTCATAGAGATTTCTTTTAAAGAGTCTGGAATTTGCTCAAGTCCAGCAAAATTAATTTTATCGATCGAATAAGGAGTCCCCTCATCTATTAGGAAGTTTAAAATTGCCTTTTTATTCTCATAGCCGTAGTAAATCAGCGTGTCAATTTTCACATCAAAGAAGCCATTATCAAAATAATGATTCCGCAAGATTATAATATCATTTGCGACTTTGATTTTCTCGAGATATTGAGGTTTGTCCCCGAGCCGTTTATTTATCTTGTAAAGTATTTGCCAAAATTTAGAAGGACTTTCTCTTGAAATAAGAATTGAATGTAATTCTTTTGCGGATAAAGTTTTATTCCCCTGAAACTTTATCTTGCTTAGCTCAAAATTCTGCTCCTGTGCCTTAAGATTTGCAAACCCAAAAACTAAAAGAACAAAAATTACGTTCTATAGCTAAATCATCAAGTAAACCACCAAAAGAATGGGAACTTTACGAAAGATATAAGAGACTTCCTGAAGAGGAAAAGGAAAAATTCAAAGAGTTTTTAGGAATCTTAAAACCAAGTGATTTCTCAAGAGTTTTAGAAGCACTTAAAAATCAAGAAATAGTAAAATGAAATTAACACCTAAAGAAAAAGAGAAAATTATTGAAACCAAAAAAACACAAGGAGTTATAAAAGC
>JBKBWH010000107.1:0-6403 GCA_046289115.1 Candidatus Kryptonium sp. | reverse complement strand
TGTGGAAAAATCACGGTTAAAATCCTCGTAAAAATTTAAAACCCCGAGCAAAAAATTTTTCAAACTAAAGCTTACAATTCCACCAAACAATTTCCTTGCCAAGGGAAATTTCTGAACAGTATTTATGCCGGAGAAGTCAATATATTTTACCCTTCCGATCGTATCAATTGAAGAAGGCAAATTCGTCTTTGAGTAAAACAAGGTTAACTCAATATTTTTAAACCTTGAACTAAACGCACCGCCAAACAAAGGTTTAACTTCATCAGTTGATGCGTAACCAAGCAAATGCTCTTCAGAACTTCTAACTACCGGGGTGATAGCGTCGGAGCCCTTTCCAAGTGCAACTGGACTCCACATCAAAATTCCCTGTCCAAATTTCAAAACATAACTTCCGAGGACAAACCTTCTAACAAATGAAGAACTTCTATATTCAATGAAAAAGTGTGTCAAATCGTTTAATCTGTTCTCACCATAATCCTTCTCGATCACGAAACCAGCAGAAAAGTTTGAAATCGCAAGGCGACCAAGTTGATATGTTTTTGAGTTATCAGCAAAATCATTTGCGAAATAGCGAATATTATCCCTGTTTAAAATTCGCGTCCTCGTTTGAAAACTTAATTTTGGCTTTTGAATGTATCCATTTCTATAAAGAAAAGATTTTATAGCCTCATCAACCCCTGGGATATCAAAAACCTGTTCCCTTCTTTTAAATCCACCAATTTTATCACGATACTCAATGATCTTATTCGCAGTTTCCCTCGTTATAAATGGAACCGCAACTAAATCATCGACGCCCGCTTTGTTAAGCTCTATCACTACAAACTCAAATTGATCAACTATCTCGTCAACCTGCACATCGAGCTCAAAATTTTCAAAAAGTTCACTTTCTATATTTGTAAGCGTGTCAACTTGAACATCTTGAGATTTTGCAAGCGAAAGAAAAATTATAAAAATTAAGCCAATCTTTTTCATCCCTCTTTGCCAAATTTTACGGTCAATGTAATTTGATGCGTCAATCCAAGTAATTGATGATTGTCAATCCCATAATCAAGTTGAAATCTTGAAAGTTTTATCCCAACCCCGCCCGAATAACGAACCGGATAATTTGACAGTCCAAATCTCACAGAAACAAAGTCAACGATGTTATATTCAACACCATATCTTACACATTCCCTAAAAGTAAGTTCTTTATAAACCCCCATTGAAACGATCAAATTGCTATACGGCATTAGAGCGATGCCCAAATCAATTTCTTTGGGCAACCTTTCTTGTGCTTCTCCAATTTTACCTGAAATTAAATTTTTAACAACAAACCCAAACTTCAAAAATTTGGCAGGTTTTGAAACAAAACCAAAATCAGCACTGAAAGCGCCGGCGCTCCCATAATTCTTAATCGAAATGAAAGTATAATTTAAATTCAATCCCAAATTGAAAGCGCCAAAACCTCGCGCGATTGTAATTTTCAGCACATTCTCCCTATAAAGTTCAAAACCAAAAGATTTAATACCGATGCCAAATTTAACAGGCAAGAAAGGCTCATAATAAACCGCTCCCCTCTCGGAAAGCTGTGTTAAGCCAAATTGAGCAGGGATATAAGAGAAAGAAATCTCCCTGCTTTTTAAATCAGCGATCCCAGCAGGGTTATAAAAAACTGCCCATACATCATTTGCAACCGCAACAAAACTTTTCACAGCAAACGCCCTCGCTCCGATGCTTTCCTGAGACAAGCTTTTGAACGCTAAAAAGATTAGAAAAAATAAAATTCTTAACATCAAGGCAACTCCTTTACTTAAACCGATCAAGATTTCAATAAATAGTTGATTCACTTCAAAATTTTAAATTTTCTTGGAGAAGAAAAATCCCCAAAAAGCTACTTTTGAGGTCAATCTTAAAGCAGGAGCAGGAAGATGGATATAGTTTAAATTCTTTTTTATCAAATTCCAAAACCATCCATCGCCAGGCAATTTTTCTAAATTGTAGTCAAGCGCAATATAAAATTCTCGCTTCCCCCCACCAAGACCATCAAGGTCCCTAACACCATATCCAATTGCAATGTTGAGAAAATCAGGGTAAAATTTTTCTATTTTCTCAGGCAAAAAGTTATTGATAGAGATTGAAAGCCACATCGTTTGACCTTCATGATCATCTATGAAAATTTTCTTTTTTCCGGTTTTAAGTTGTGTCGTTGGTATATAACTCCACTTGAAATTAAAATTTCGCAAAAATGGAATATAGTGCTGAGCTACTGGATACCAAGCTCCAAGTATATTTCCTATTGCGTCTCCGGGGCTAAATCCCCACTCAGTTGCAAACCCATCTTGAAATTCAACATAAAGTCCAAAGACTGATCCAAGCATAGCCCCATATATCATCGCTCTCTTTTTCTCAACCCCTGCCCATTGAAGTGAAGAAGAAAACAAATTCGAAATCAAAGTTGCCCCATAGAAATGCCCAACTTTATCAATGTTAAGCGCATAATCCCAATCATTAACGATATGAAATGGTCCCCTTTGCCCACTCCACCAGGCATGTTGCTGATAAAAATGTATCACCGCCATAGTTCCAGCGGTTCCAACTCCAACAAGTGCAAGCCTTGTATAATTAACCTTGCCTCCCACAGCTTGAGAGCTTGAATCTGAAACAAAGACAAAAGAAGTTGAAAATGATAACAACCATTCAGAAAGGAAAATCAACATCAATAAAATTTTTAAATTTCGCCACACCAAAGTTTAAACGAAACCTATTTTAGTAATTTAAAGGTTTTATGAATTTGAACGCTCCATTCCTTACTTAGCTTGATGTTCCAGTTTAACAATATCACAGAACCTTGGTAAACTCTCTCAAAACCAGCTTCGGATAAAGAAATCGACTCAAGCGGAAACCTCCACACATTTGCAAACTTACTTATATAAAAATTCATATCAAGCCCAAGCCATTCATCAACAATCCCAAAAGAAACAACATTATCAACAATCCCCATGCTACTTAATTTTTTATCTTCAACATCATATCCGACAAAATAAAAATATCTATCAGGGGCATCGGGCGCCAAAAAGTTACAAACAAATTCAACTCCAAACCAAATGTCTAACATTTCGTCTTCAAGATTTTCAATTTTATAATCTATTAAAATTTCGTTCAACTTTTTATCAAGCGTAATTTTCTTCACCACCCGAATTTTATTTCGCTTACCTTCAACCCATACATTTCCATCCCTTGACAATATAATTTCAAGGACACCGCGTTTAAAATTTGTCTCAACCAAATAAGGTTGATCTACAAAGTCGCCCTGCTCTGGATATTTGCATCTATAAAAGTTTTCAAGGGTTGTCTCCTCACCAAGAAAATGATCGATTAAACTCCCACGTCTATACCAGTCGTAATGCAAAAGTTTTTCAAGCCCCTCCTCCTTTGCTGTCAACATATCATGTATGCTTGCAACTCCTTGATTATTAGGATTGTTCTTCTCGCTCGCAAGCTGAAGCAATTTTTCATGATATCCCTCTTTTCTTCTCGTCATAACATCGGTTATATTGAACTCAACCGGTTTAAAATCAAGTTCAAAAATTTGACCTCCATAGTTTGGGTTTATATAGATATTGAAGTTTGGCGACTCAACAATTAATTCCTCTTTTCCATCCCTATCAAAATCTGTAAATTCATACCGAATTAATTTTTTATTTTCAACTCTATCAAGTTCATTTTCAGCCCCTATCAAATTTCTATAAGCGGCTGATCTGAGATTTGTCAGATAAAGTCCACCAAAAATCCCATGCCAATATGGGTCGTTACACTGTGCAGACCATATTTTATCAAGGGGGATGCTCACATCCTTGCCTTTAATTTGAAGTTTTCTGGCACGCTCAGAAACTCTCAACATTTTTTTATGAAGATTATTTGCCTCTGGATATTTCACAAGGAAATTTCGCCAGAAACCACCTCTGAAGAATCTTGAATATTGTTCATACATCCCCTCTTCCTTGAGATGCTCTTCAAGTTTTTCGTAGTCTATATAAGCATCCGCTGGCAGAGCCCAATGCATCATCTCAGCGTAGGACGCGTTCGGAAGATAGATCCTCCCGATTGGTTTGATCTTTTCAATCACCTCAGAAAAATGAAGTATATTTATCCAATCGCTATTTTCTTCAAGCGCTGTGAAAAATTCCTCAAGCCAACCATCATCATAAACATGCTTGTGGGTATTTGGCCATACTCCAAACTTTTCCCCATCATCAGCATAAACCACAACTCTATCCCCTTCCTCCGTTGCAATTTCCCTTAGGTAATCGATCGTCTTCTCAACAGGTTGAAATGGTATCGTATATCTTAACATCTTACTTATCGGAAAGATATTAACAGTATAACCCTGCTCTTCCGTGATATAATACCCAAGAAGCTGTTCCCCAGTCAAGCCAGCGTAGCGGAAGTGGGTGTCATCAATTATCACATATTTTACCCCAGCCATTGCAACGAATTTCACAATATGTTGTTCCCAAACCCTTTCAGCAAGCCACATGCCGACAGGGATTTTGCCAAAACGCTCAGCGATGAAATCCGTCAACTTCTTTATCTGATCAAGTTTGTCTTGATCCGGAATGATAGCAAGAATTGGTTCATAAAATCCACCCGTTATCAATTCCACCTGTCCGTTATCTACAAGAACTTTCAAATCGTCAAAAAATTCCGGATGATTTTTCAAAATCCACTGAAATAAAACACCTGTATAATGCTGCGCAAGTTTAATTTTAGGATGCCTTGAAAGAATTTCAATAAATGGCTTATAAGCGACTTTGTATGCATGCTCGAATACAAAATCGAAATTTCCAACAGGTTGATGATTGTGAATCCCAAGCACAAGATTAATTTTTTTCACATTTAATTCATCCTTTGTTTTTTTCAGTTATTTTTCAGGTCTCATATGCGGGAATAAAATTACATCGCGAATTGTCCTTTGATTTGTCAATATCATCACAAGTCTGTCAATGCCAATTCCAAGCCCCGCTGTTGGTGGCATACCATATTCAAGTGCCCTGATGAAGTCTTCATCTATAGCCATAGCCTCCTCATCACCTTGAGCCCGAAGCCTTGCTTGTTCTTCAAATCTTAAACGTTGCTCGATCGGATCGTTTAACTCGCTAAATGCATTGCACACCTCCATCCCACAAATTATAACCTCAAACCTCTCAACAAGCTTAGGATTACTTCTGTGCCTCTTGGCAAGCGGAGACATCTCCACGGGATAGTCAATAACAAAGGTTGGCTGGATCAAATTCGGTTGAACAAGTTCAGAGAAAATTTCATCAATTATCTTCCCAACCCCAATTTTTGAAGAAACATCAACATTAAGTCGCCTCGCAATAGCCCTAAGTTCTTCCTCCGACTTTCCTTCAAGATTTTCACCCGTATATTGCTTTAAAAGTTCAAACATTGGAACCCTTTTCCAAGGCGGAGTTAAATCAATTTCATTATCCCCAAATTTTATCTTTGATGTCCCATTAACACGCAAGTTTACATTGTAAATCAAATTCTCTGTAAACTCCATCATCCAATTGTAATCTTTGTAAGCAACATACAATTCAAGCATCGTAAACTCAGGATTGTGCATCCTATCCATGCCCTCGTTTCTAAAATCCTTACCAATCTCATAAACACCATCAAATCCACCAACTATCAACCGTTTTAAATACAGCTCATCAGCAATTCTCAAATACAAATCCATGTCAAGCACATTGTGATGCGTTATAAAAGGTCTCGCAGTCGCTCCGCCGTAAATGGGCTGAAGAATCGGGGTCTCAACCTCAATAAAGCCATGTGAATCAAGAATTTCACGAATTGTGCTTATTATCTTTGCACGCTTTATAAAAACTTGCCTGACATCAGGATTTACAATCAAATCAACATACCTTTGCCTGTATCTCATTTCTTTATCTGTAAATGGATCATAAACGATCCTATTTCCATGTTCGTCAATTTTTTCCTTAACAACTGGCAACGGTCGAATTGCCTTCGCGAGAACTTGATAATCTTCTACTTTTACAGTTATCTCGCCCGTTTTAGTTCTGAAAACTTCACCTTTAACCCCAATTATATCGCCAATATCAAGCAGTTTCAAAATATCATACTTATCGTTAAGCACATCTTTCTTAAAATAAACTTGGATTTTCCCCTTTGAATCTTGAATATGGGAAAATGTGGCTTTGCCCATTCTTCTAATCGACATAATCCTTCCAGCTATGGAAACATTCATCAGCGGGTCTTCATCTTTAAAATTTTTCAAAATCTCCACCGAGTAAGCATTCACAGGAAATTCATACGGATAGGGGTTAATTCCAAGTTTCTTAAGTTCTTCAAGTTCCTCGAGTCGCCTTTTCATCAACTGGTTAAATTCTTCCCAGTATTGAAG
>JBKBWH010000106.1:0-6422 GCA_046289115.1 Candidatus Kryptonium sp. | reverse complement strand
TCCATCGTCAATTATGGTTAAAGATTCATTGCCGATTTTTTCACCAATTTTGTCAAAAAGAAAACTCATTTTTCTATAGGTATTTTTTCCGTTTACAGCAGATGAAATATAGCCGACGATCGTCGCAGCAGTAGTTGGGTCAAAAACAATGGGATATTTTCCTGTCTTTATTTTTCGTGGATGGAGAAGTTGTAATGCTCTGACGCTTGCGTTTTTTGCCACAAATTCGGGTGTTTGAAGTTTATCAAAAAATCTGTTCACAGAGGAATAAAATCCTGTTTGGCTTTCCCCATCTTCGGAGGCGATAGTAGAGCAATAGATTTCAAAAATAGTTCCTTCATATTCGCCGATAAAATCGTTTGAACTTGCGATCGTTCTGTGTTGGATTATATTACCAAAGCCTGTCGATTCAACTTTTATTCTTGGATCGTAAGATTTTGCGAAATTTTCTATCTCTTTGGCGATTTTTATTTTTCTATCGACATTTATTGAGAAGACATTGGGATCGAAAATTTTCACATCATTTCGATTGAAATTCTCAATCTCAGGTAGTTTATTATCAGGTTCGGGGGTTGAGTTTTTCGCAAGTGTAATTGCTTCTTCAATTGCTTTTTCAATTGCGAAGGTGGAAAAGTCGGTGGTGTATGAGAAACCGATTTTTTTATTTTTGAAAACTCTTATACCGAGCCCATGGGTTACTGCTTGTTTTACGGACTCGATCTCCGCATCTTTTATCGTCGTTGAAAATTCGTCATCTATTGATATAAATACATCACATTCTTCGGCTCCTTTTTGAAGTGTTTTTGAAACGATTAATTTGGCAAGTTCAATCGCGTTCATAAAGATTTGCTTTTTATTTTTGAGCTCTCATGGGTCTCATTAGGAATTTAGAAATTTTGGCGGAAACTTTGAAATTTGAGGTTAAAAAATTAAATTTTTCTCAAATCATTGAGGTGAACGAAAATAAAAGTTGAAAAATATGTCTAAGAAGAACACAGCAACATCTTCTCAAACGCAATTGATGGACAAAATTGTTTCGCTTTGCAAAAGAAGGGGTTTTATATTTCAATCGAGCGAGATTTACGGTGGGATCAATGCTTGTTGGGATTATGGTCCGCTTGGAGTTGAGCTTAAGAATAACATAAAGCAGGCTTGGTGGAGGGCGATGGTTTATGAGAGGGATGATATTGAAGGGCTTGACGCTGCGATATTAATGCATCCAAAAGTGTGGGAAGCATCTGGGCATGTGGAAAATTTCACTGATCCACTTGTTGATTGTAAATCTTGTAAACTTCGTTTTAGAGCGGATCAAATTCCTGAGGAAAATTTAAAATTAAAAAAGTGTCCCGAATGTGGTGGTGAATTAACGGAGCCGAGAAGATTTAACCTGATGTTTAAAACATTTATGGGTCCTGTTGAGGATGAAGCACATATTGTTTACCTTAGACCCGAGACAGCGCAAGGGATTTATGTCAATTTTGAAAATGTATATATCTCAATGCGAAGGAAAATTCCATTTGGTATAGCTCAGATAGGAAAAGCGTTTAGAAATGAAATAACCCCTGGAAATTTCATCTTTAGAACGAGGGAATTTGAACAGATGGAAATGCAGTATTTCGTTCGACCCGGAACGGATATGGAATGGTTTGAAAAGTGGCGTGAGGAGAGATTTAAATGGTATTTGAGGATCGGAATAAAACCTGAAAAACTTCGTTTCCATCAACATGGTCCTGATGAGCTTGCTCACTATGCCTCTGCTGCTTACGATATTCAGTTTGAGTTTCCGTTTGGATGGCAGGAGCTTGAGGGGATACACAACAGAACAGATTATGATTTGTCAAGGCATCAACAATTTTCGGGCAAAGATTTAAGTTATTACGACGATGAAATTGGTCAGAAATATATTCCTTACATAATTGAAACATCTGCTGGGTGCGATAGGACATTGCTTGCGGTTCTTGTCAACGCTTACGATGAAGAAGATACAGGCAAGGAGATAAGGACAGTGCTTCGTTTACATCCGTTCCTTGCTCCGATAAAAGCAGCGGTTTTGCCACTTGTCAATAGAGAAAATATGCCTGAAATTGCATTTGAAATTTATAAATCGTTAAAACCACACTTTAAGGTCTTTTACGATGATAGCGGATCAATCGGAAGAAGATATAGAAGGCAAGATGAAATTGGAACCCCGTTTTGTTTTACTGTTGATTCCCAAACGCTTCAGGATGGAACTGTTACAGTAAGGGATAGGGACACGATGAAACAAGAACGAATTCATAAAGATGAGATTCTTGGTTTCTTGAAAGAAAAAATCACTTTTTAAAAATAAAATTGAAAATTTTATGGCGAGCAAAACAATTGCAATTGCGGGTGGGACCGGTTTTATAGGGAGTTATATCGCTAAATTTCTTTTCAAAGATGGGTATCAAGTTTTAATTTCAAGTAGAAATCCTGAGAAGGTTTCCGATCGCTTAAAAGAATTTGAAGTTTTCAGATGGAATCCCGAGCTTGAAGATTTCCCAGTTGATGTGGTTCAACGAGCCGATGTTTTAATCAACTTGATCGGTGAAACTATCTCGCAAAGATGGACAAGGAAAGTTAAAGAGAAATTAAGAAGTTCGCGAATAAATTCAACTCGCAAAATAGTTGAAGTATTTTCGAAAGTTAATTCGTCCGGGAAAACTTTTATATCTGCGTCGGCGACCGGAATTTATGGAAGTAGAAGGGATGAAATGTTGACTGAAAGTTCAAGTTATGGTGATGATTTCCTTTCAAAATTGTGCATTGATTGGGAAGACGAAGCGAAAAAAGCGAATGAATTTGGAGTTAGGACCGTAATTTTAAGAATTGGCATTGTTCTAGGAGAGAAGGGTGGATTTCTCGCTAAGTTGCTCCCTGTGTTTAGACTTGGGTTTGGCGGAAAGATAGGGGATGGGAAGATGTGGATGTCGTGGATTCACATTGAAGATCTCGCAAGAGTTGTCAAGTTTGCCATTGAGAATGAGAACATTCGTGGTGTTTACAATGTTGTTTCTCCAAATCCTGTGACAAATGAAGAGTTTACAAAGTTATTTGCAAAAACTTTGAATCGTCCTGCTTTTTTACCTGTGCCAAAGTTTGCCCTTAAAGTTTTATTTGGGAGTGAACTTACTGAAGTTGCTTTAACATCAAGTCAAAAAGTTAAGCCAGAAAAATTGCTTGAATCGGGGTTTAAATTTAAGTATTCTGACATTGAGACCGCTTTGAGAAGTTTGTTTTAAAATAAAAACTTTGAATAAAAATGTGGTGGCATAGGGGCAGAAGATTTGGAAAAGGGCTTGGGGGATTTTGGTTTGGATTTGGTTTTCCGCCTTTTGAGACATTTTGGACGGGATTTCGCCCGTATATAACGCGTGAGGAATATATTGAAATGCTTGAGGATTATAAAAAGCAGTTGGAAGAGGAGCTTGAAGAGGTTAACAGGGAAATTGAAAAGTTGAAGAAAGAAGGATGATTTTAATTCACAATGCTAATCAAGTTGTTACGGTTGCTTCATTTGGTGATAAGGTTAAACGGGGGAGAAAGCAAGGGGAAATTTTTGTAATTGAAAAGGGAAGTGTTTTAATAAGGGATGGAAAAATTGAGTGGGTTGGGAGGGCAATTGATTTTAATTTTGGTCTTTATGGTGATGGAGTTGAAGTTATTGATGCGACTGGAAAAGTGATTATGCCTGGGTTTGTTGATTCTCATACTCATCTTGTTTTTGCTGGAACAAGAGAAAATGAGTTCAATTTGAGAATTAAAGGCTTAACTTATCAGCAAATTGCGGAGATGGGCGGTGGAATTTTGAGCACAGTTAAAAAGACGAGGGAAGAGACGAAGGAAAACCTTCTCAAGATAGCTCGCAATTATGCAAAGATAGCTCTTTCATACGGGACTACAACGATTGAAATAAAGAGTGGTTATGGTTTAAATCTTGATGACGAGGTCAAAATTCTTGAGGTTGCAAATGAGTTGAACGGAAACCCGACATTTACGATACCAACCTTTCTTGGGGCGCATGCGATACCGCCTGAGTTTAAAGATAGAAAAGATGATTATGTTAAGTTTTTAATAGATGTTCTCATCCCAGAAATATCAAAAAGAAAGCTTGCAAGATTTTGCGATGTTTTTTGTGAAAGTGGATATTTCACTCCTGATGATTCAGAGAAGATTTTAATTGCTGGTAAAAATTATGGGCTTTTGCCGAAAATTCATGCGGAACAGTTTTCAAATTATGGAGGCGTTGAGGTTGGTGTAAAAGTTAGAGCTGTGTCGATAGATCATCTTGAAAACATAGATGATAAAGATATAGAGCTTCTTTCAAAGTCGAATTCCATTGCCGTGCTTCTTCCGGGGGTTTCATTTTTTCTGAATTATCAATATCCGCCAGCGAGGAAATTAATTGATTCGGGTGTTCCCGTTGCAATTGCGACGGATTTTAATCCGGGCTCGTGTATGAGTTTAAATGTTCAACTTATGATGACAATTGCTTGCACGCAGATGAAGATGACAATTGAGGAAGCGATAACAGCGGTGACATTAAACTCTGCAGGTGCAGTTGGAATTTCTGATATCGCTGGAAGTATTGAAGTTGGCAAGAGGGCGGATGTTTTAATTTTTAATGTTGCAGATTATAGAATGATACCCTACTTTTTCGGCATCAATCATATTGACACCGTTTTTGTTGGAGGGGAAAAGGTGGGAGTTAACAGTCCTGTGTAATTGTGATGTAGAGCACATCACTTTTCCAATAGAAATTATTACCTTAAAAATGAATTCAAATTAAAATAGGGAGGTAGCATTATGCGTCGGTTAATTCTTTTATTAGGCTTAATTTTAGTATTTTCATCTGCATACACTCAATTTCAGGTTAGGGCTTCATATCCTGCAAATGGGGCTTCAGGTATAGCTTCTGCTCCTGATTCTATTTTCATGTATCTTGCTTTCTCAAAGCCAGTTAACATTAACCATTATTTTCCAGATGGTCGGCAAGGGCTGCCGCCGTTTTTAAGCTTCCTTGCCTTTGACCCGATTGATTCAATTCAATTTGGGTTTGGATATTTGAGTCAGACTCTGGATACTGTTGGTGTGTGGGCTAAATTTGCTCCAAATACAGACTATTGTATCGTTTTGCTTGGTGCTTATTCAACTACTGGTGAATTTCTTTCAAAGCCATATGTTGTTAATTTTACAACTTCTCCAACGATTGGGCCGAGAACTGTAAGCGGGAGCATAAATGTGAGCCCGAGGGTGATCTCAATTCCAGAGATTTCAAAAATTGATCTATCAAAGTTGAAGTTGGAAATTTCCAATTCAATAGGTGCATTTGACATTCTATCGGGTTCGGGTGATGTTAAATTTTCGAAGAAGGTTGATTTGAGCTCACCATCTTTTAAATTTTTGAATGTTCAACCTTCGAAAGCTTTTAGTGTTGATCCAAATGTCGGCGTTGTTGCATTGCTTGACGGAAATCCGTTAGCTGAGGAGGAGAATGTAAATGTCAAATATGCGGCGAATATTAATTCCGATTTTTCATTTAGCATAAATTATGTTCGCGATGGGACATATTATTTATTTGCGGCATTTGATACACAGAGAGATGGCATGTTTAATCCTTATACTGATTTAGTTATGTTTTACGATGCTAATGGAGATGGTCAACCTGATCCTATTACCGTTAGCGGTGGAGATGTTTCCGGTTTAAATATCGGTGGTGTTTGGCAAATTAGACCATTTACTTTGAAAGAGAAGTTGCCTAATGCTACGGCACTTGCTCAAAGTTATGCCAGCGATGTTAAGTTGAAAGCTATTAGTGCTGGTGAAGGAGTTGAAATACCAACAGATACACTTGATGGGAAGGTATATTTTGCTAACTATATTTTTTATTCGCCTTCAAAAGATAAGTATGCCTCCGTTTGGATGAATGCATTTGGCGAAGCTTATCTTGACACTGTTTCAGTACCGCGTGTTACACTTGTTGATTTACCATCAACATTTGTTGATAGTGATGTTGCCTTTGATAGCGCTGAAGCAAATGGTGGCTATGCGTTTAGAAATGAGCCGAATACTATAACAAGCGTTGGTTATGACTTAAGAAATTATCCAGATGGTTACTTAGCACCTGACACGGTAAATCCATATTGGAGGATTACTTATCTTAAGTCGGATACTAATTTTAAATGGTTGGGGGTTTTAACCATCTATCTTAATCCTTCGGATGGAAGATTGGTTGGAAAGTCTGAGATTTCATTTGGACCAGTGACGGCGAAGCAGAAGTTTAATGAAGTTGATTCTTTAGCAAAGCGTTACTCACCTGATGCTAGGCTTGTATATGTTTTTGGATTTGAAGATACGCTTATTGACGGTAAGTGCTATATGTGGAATTATGGTTATAGAACTGG
>JBKBWH010000105.1:0-6442 GCA_046289115.1 Candidatus Kryptonium sp. | reverse complement strand
CAAGGCATCTGCTTTTCTTAGCCTCTGCTGAATGTCGATCACAATTCCCATTTTCGAATCCTTGTCAATTCTAAGCGAAACTATAACATTTGGGTTTTCTTGGCGCTTTCGATACATGATATCAACGATATCATCAAGTTGAACTATATTATCATCAATTTGAATTCTTCCATCTCTTCCAACCCAAATGTAGGAGATAAGACGCTTGTTTTCGATTTTTTCAATGGCAGCAGCTTCTGGCAAAATATATCTTACCTTGACATCAAAGACTTTAATCGTTGTTGTAACCATAAAGAACAACAACATCATGAAAATGATGTCAGGCAGTGACGCAGTTGGAACGCGTGGTTTACTTTGCCCAAATTTTTTCTGAAATTTCATTATTTATCACCTCGTTTATTTAACCTCTTCTGGTTCGGCAATTGAAATACGAATTGGGACTTCTTTTTTAACCTCCTCTTGCTGATCTTTTGTTAGGTCTTTATATGACCTGCCAAATGTTTTAAGCGAATATTCCTCTCGCAGGTCGTTATAAGCAAGTTTTAACTCATCGAGCACCTCAATATATCGGCTATAACTTGTTTGACGGTCTGTTTTAATTGAGACGATAAGTTTCGGGTTTGCTTTAATTTTGTTCTTTATCGTCTCCCTAATTTGTGGTACAGTGATGAGTTCACCGTCAAGTAGGACTTCACCCGCTGCGTTGACGAGAAGTTTAGCTATATCGCTTTCTTTGACTTTTACTTGCTCAGTCAGTTCAGCTGCTGGTGGTAGGACAAGACCTATACCTGTGTCAACATCAAATGTAGTTGCAACAAGAAAGAAAATCATCAATTCAAAGGCGATGTCCGCCATTGAAGCGGAAGGGATTTCCGCTTCAGTTCTTTTTCTTCTTCTAAACATGGCTTAAAAAATTTATTTTGTTGGGTTTTTCGCTTCTGTTACGCTTACCTTTTTACCTGCCTGCATCTCTGCAAGTGCGTCTATCAACTCAATTGAGCTTTCTTCCATATCAACGACTATTCTATCAATCTTTGAAACAAAGTAGTTATAAAATGTTTGAAGTATCATAGCAACAATGAGTCCAAAAAGCGTTGTTAAAAGAGCTATTGAAATACCGCCGGCGACAATTTCAGGGGAGATATTTTTTGCCTCTTTAATTGAGTCAAATGCTACGATCATTCCCTGAACCGTTCCGGTAAATCCAAGGAGTGGAGCCAGTGAGATGAACAATGAAAGCCATACAAGTCCTCTCTCAAGGAAAGCCATTTCAACGCCACCATATGCTATTATTGCTTTTTCAGCAGCTTCAATTCCCTCATTTGCTCTCAGAAGTCCTGCTTGGAAGACACTTGCAACAGGTCCTGGGGTTTTCTGGCAAACTTCGAGTGCCTTTTCAACCCCGCCCTCATCAAGAGCTTTTTTGACCTCTGAGAGAAATTTTCTTGTATTGATGCTGGCTTTTCTCAGTGAGATCAACTTTGCAATTGAAAGGGCTAAACCAACAATTAAAATCGCAAGAATTGGATGCATGAAGAATCCACCTTCAATATACTTTTGAACAAGGAGATTAACTATCTCCTCAACCGGTCCTTTTTGCTGTACCTGAAACAAGAAAGCTAACACGCCTTGTGATAAGACCATATTTTTAACCTCCGAAATTTTTTTGATTTTTATAAATATAATGCATTTGTGCAAATAATAATAAATAAATTTGACAAAATCAAGAATTTGGGTGTGTTCCCTTGGAATCGAACAAATTTCAAATACCGCTTAAATTTTTATCGAGCAAATCGCGGTCGGGGTTGGAAAATTGATTTTTATTTAACTTGTTAGTAACTTTAAAATTGAAAAATTTAAATTCGTCTTACGATGGAACAGCGAATCCTTAGTAAAATTGATGAATTTCTGGCGGAGATAGATAAATTGCTCAAAGAAGAATTATCCACTAATTTCACTTTTATAAAGCAAGAAGACATTGCAAAGATCCATCAAATTTTAGTTAAATATATTCATCAAGTGATCGACCTTGCTAAAAAGGGGCGTTCCATCCATGAGAGAGTCCTTCAATCAATTATACAAAATTATTCTGATGCAGTAATTGCGCTTGACAACGATTATAAAATTTTCTTTTGGAATAAAGGCGCGGAAAGAATCTTTGGATATACTTCGGATGAAATGTTGGGGAAGACGGTTGATCCTATTATCCCATCTGAGCTCAAAGAAAAAGGGGAACTACAGTGGCTATTTGAGGAAACTTTAAGGAAAGGATATATTGAAAATTATGAAACTGAAAGAATTACAAAAGATGGTAGACGAATCATTGTGAATTTATCCAGGAGTTTAATAAAAGATGAAAATGGTGAGATTTTAGGGAGCATTGCCATTGTTAAAGATATTACAAAGGTCAAAGAACTTGAAAAACAGATACAACATTCTGATAAACTTGCTCTCATTGGACAGATTGCTGCCGGGATTGCTCATGAGATAGGGACACCTCTTAATGTAATTTCTGGGAATGCGGAGTATATAATGATGGAAATGGGGGAAAATAACCCGTATAGAGAAGAGCTTGAAACAATCATTTTACAAGCGGAAAGAATAGCAAACCTTATAAAACAACTTTTAGAGTTTGCAAGACCGAAAAAACCAAACTATACTAAGATAAATGTAAATCATGAGCTTTACCATGTTGTTGAACTTTTGAAGCATCAATTTGAAAAGTCGAATATAAAGTTGAGTTTGAAATTTAGCGAAGATATCCCGGATATATACGCTGATTGTTCACAGATTCATCAAGTTTTCTTGAACATAATTATGAACGCAATTCAGGCGATAAACCAAAATGGCTTAATAGAGATTGAAACATTTTTAAGAGATGGGTATGTAAATATAAAATTTAAAGACAACGGCATTGGCATTCTACCCGAGCATATTGACAAAATTTTTGAGCCATTTTTCACAACTAAAGAAGCTGGGAAAGGCACAGGACTTGGGCTTGCGGTGAGCAAGAGAATAATTGATGAACATAATGGAAAGGTGGAAGTTGAAAGTACACCTGGTAAGGGGGCGATATTTACTGTTAAGTTTCCGGCATATATAACAAAGGAAGATAGAGAACATGACAGAGGAATTATCCAAAGCACATAACATTAAAATTCTTGTGATCGATGATGATGTTAAAATGCTTGAACTTTTGGAAAAAGTGCTTTTGAGAAAGGGATATATCGTTGAGACATCTTCAAAGCCAAAAGAAGCGCTTGAAAAGTTTGAATTGGATGGATTTGATATCGTTGTCACCGATATAAATATGCCTGAAATAAATGGGCTCGAAATCTTAAGGCAAATAAAATCAATTTCTCCTAACACAATCGTAATTATGATTACTGCTTTTGCTACGGTGAGCTCGGCAGTTGAATCCATGAAACTTGGTGCATATGATTATATCATAAAACCTTTCAACATGGAAGAATTCGTTTTGATAATTCAACGGGCAGCAGAACAAATCTCCCTGAAGAAAGAAGTCGAATTTTTAAGAAGGGAGATTCAGCAGAGATATTCTTTCGGCAATATCATTGGGAAAAGCCCACAGATGCAAAAAGTATTTCAACTAATAAAACAGGTCGCAAATACGAACAGCAATGTGATAATTTACGGTAAAAGCGGAACGGGCAAGGAACTTGTTGCGAGGGCAATTCATTACAACAGCCCGAGAAAAGATAAGCCTTTTATCGCCGTTAATTGTAGCGCTATCCCTGAGAGTTTGCTTGAGTCGGAGCTTTTTGGACACGAAAAGGGAGCATTTACAGGGGCAGTTAGCTCGAGAAAGGGACTCTTTGAGGAAGCAAATGGTGGCACTATCTTCCTTGATGAAATTGGAGATATGTCACTTGCGATGCAAGCTAAACTTTTAAGAGTTCTTGAAGAGAAAGAGATAAGAGCAGTCGGAAGTGATAAACCTAAAAAAGTTGATGTCAGGGTTATTGCTGCAACGCATAAAGATCTTGAAAAAGCTGTTAAGGAGGGGACATTTCGAGAAGATTTGTTCTATAGATTAAATGTTATACCGATTTATCTGCCTGAACTAAGGGAAAGAGTTGAGGATATACCTCTCTTGGTTGAGTATTTTTTGAAAAAATATAATGAGGAGGCGGGAAGAAATGTAAGGATTTCAAGAGAGGCGCTTGCATGTATGATGAAATATTCATGGCCTGGAAATGTTAGAGAGCTTGAAAATTTAATTGAAAGACTTGTTGTCCTTTCGACAGGGGATGAAATAAGAGTTGAAGATCTGCCCGATCATATAAGGGTATGCAAGGCAGAAAACATAGTTGCAGAACTTACTATGGGGGAAAAGATAACGCTTGAGGAACTTGAAAAAAGATATATTTTGAAGGTGCTTCAGGAAACGGGATGGCATAAGTCAAATGCAGCAAAAATTCTTGGAATTGACAGACGTACACTTTACAGAAAAATAGAAGAATACAAACTTGAAGAACCTGAAAATGCAAGCGGTGAAGAAGCTGACGGTGCTGATTGATAAAGCGTTGACTTATGGTAAAATGATAAGGTTTTCTCACACTATTTTTGCTCTTCCTTTTGCTTTCTCCAGCGTTGTTTTCTCTTCACTCTTTTACAGGGTTACGCTTGAAAAAATATTCTGGATTTTGATCGCAATGCTTGGGGCGAGAAGCTCAGCTATGGGTTTTAATAGAATCGTCGACCGAAGGATTGATGCTTTAAATCCAAGAACTAAAAATAGGGAATTACCAACTGGGAAAATATCAACTATTGAAGCGAGCGTTTTCGTAATTTTTTTCTCCGCGCTTTTTGTTTATGCAGCTTATAAGCTTAATCCCCTTTGCTTTTACCTTTCACCCGTTGCGCTTGCTGTGGTATTTTTTTATTCTTTTACAAAAAGATTTACATGGCTCTCACATCTTTTCCTTGGTCTATCTCTTGGGCTTGCACCAGTTGGGGCTTGGCTTGCTGTTGCCGGTAGGTTTGATCTCCCGCCAATTATACTTGGTTTTGGGGTTTTAACATGGATTGGTGCCTCGGACATAATTTATGCGTGCCAAGATTACGAATTCGATGTGAAACATGGGCTTTATTCAATTCCTCAAAAATTTGGAGTTGAAAAGGCACTGAAAATTTCATCTATGATTCATATGTTAACTCTTGCGTCTTTTGTCTCGTTAAAATTTCTTCTCGATCTCGGATGGATCTACACGGTTGGGTTGATTTTAATCGGCGTTCTTTTGATTTATCAACATAGGATAGTTAAACCAAACGATTTGTCTAGGGTAAATTTTGCATTTAATAACATAAATAGCTTGGTGAGCACAGCTTATTTTGTTTTTTCATCGTTTGAGGTCATATTTTGAGTTGGTTCTTTTAAGTTTTGATCTTTTTGCTTGCTCTTTTTCTGGAGCATTTTGATCTCTCTTGAGCTGTAAACCTCACCTTTGAACTCTCTTTTCAGTGCGACAACTCCAGTTCTTGCAAGTTCAACTATACCATATGGGGCAAGCATATTTATCATAGCTGTTATCTTATCGCTTTTACCCGTTACTTCAACTGTTAAAGTTGTTGGTCCAATATCAACTACCTTCGCTTTGAATATATCTGAAATCTCAATTACATCGCTTCTTGTGCGAGGGTTTACCTTTACCTTGATCAGCGCAAGTTCCCTTTCAACGAATGGTTCGTTTGTTAGGTCAACAACTTTCAAAATGTCTATAAGTTTATTCAACTGTTTTATTATTTGTTCAATTTGGTCGTCGTCTCCATTTGTTACTATTGTCATTCTTGAAATGGTTGGGTCTTCTGTTGGACCAACGGAGATGCTTTCGATGTTGTAGCCTTTTGCGCTGAAAAGCCCTGAAATTCTTGTTAAGACGCCGAACTTATTTTCAACTAATATTGATATTGTGTGTCTCATTTTTACCTCAAATTTTTTAGTGTTCAATTATATCTTTTACTGAACCGCCAAGTGGAATATACGGATAAACATTTTCTTCATAAATTGTTTTAAATTCGATCATAATAGGTTTATCTCTTAATGCGAGTGCTTTCTTTAAAACAGGTTCGACATCTGAACTCAATTCAGCCTGAAGAAAATAAATTTTGTAAGCTTCAGCGATTTTCATGAAATCTGGACAGGCTTTATCAGTCAAAATCTCATTGAAATGCTTCCTCCAGTGCAGTTCTTGCCATTGTCTTGTGATATCGATGTGCCCGTCGTTGAAAATTATAATTTTTATGGGAAGATTATATGAGATGATCGTTGCAAGTTCTTGAAAATTTATTTGAAAGCCTCTGTTCCCATTCAGTGATATAACTGGTCTATCCTTAGTGGTCATTGCCACGCCGATCGAAGCAGGTATTGAGAAGCCCATTGTGCCGAGTCCTCCGCTTGTGATATGGGTTCGCGGATAAA
>JBKBWH010000104.1:0-6495 GCA_046289115.1 Candidatus Kryptonium sp. | reverse complement strand
GAACTAACTCCATTGCAAGAGTTCCTTATTGTATTTGTAAATGTAATCCGTAACTGTCACCATTTATGACGATAACGCCATTTAAAAAGTTCAACTCGGCATCCGCTGATGAAGGCGTAACCGTTAACTCCACTATCCCGTTTTTCACCTTTACGCTTTTCAGATCAATCAAAAATTCTTTAATTAAATTAGGATAAAAATCAACCACTTGAGCTGCTCTATTCCCAGTAAATTCAATCTTGATCAAACTTAGATTTCCCTTCCGTTCAACCTTAAAGTTTTTTACAACTAAACCTGAACTTTCAAAATTCCGAGGCACCAAATTTTTATATTTTTTGATCAATGCCCTTTCGGTATTTTTTGCCTTTCTCAGAGCATATTTAATTGTCGTACTTCCTGGGACGCAACTTTCACTACATACAAGCCAATTAATTTTAGCGTCAATTATACTCGATCGATCCAACTTTTCCTTTGAGACAATTTGGACTGGTATCAAAAGGACAACCTCGTTATAATAACCGAACGAAATTATATCACCATGAGTTATCTTTCGAGGCACAGGGAACAAAACCTCACCAGCTTTTAAACGTGTGGGTAATGTTAATTTTATCTCAGGGGCAAGCCCAGCGTCGCCAGGATTTTGCCAGTAAATATACCATCCAGGAGAAATTGAAAATTTTACACCAAGAAAAAAATCGTTAGAAACGCCGTCCCAATCAGAAATGATCTCAACTTTAACTAAATCTTTCTTTTGCGATGACATCAAATTTTGAAACATGATTATCAAAAAAATCAAACTAAGCCCCAAGCTCTTCATACATTTGCTCAATTAGTTCTTTATATTTTTGCTCAACAACTTTCCTTTTAACCTTTAATGTTGGTGTTAATTCACCATCTTCTATTGTAAACGGCTTATCAAGCAATCGGAAGTTCCTGATATGTTCGTGCTGGGCAAGATCTTTATTTATCCTTTTGATCTCCCTTTCGAACAATCTGTAAATTTCATCCCTGTGAATTAGTTCTTTTTCGTCATGGAATGATATTCCTTGTTGTTTCGCGTAATCTTTTATCGCTTCAAAATCGGGAACAATTAAAGCGGTTAAAAATGGTTTCCCATCGCCAATTACAACAGCTTGATCAATGTAACTTGACTGGATTAACAAACTTTCTATTGGTTGAGGTGCTATGTTTTTTCCGCCAGAGCTGACGAAAATGTGTTTTTTCCGATCAGTTATAACAAGAAAGCCATCTTCATCGAAATAGCCAATATCACCAGTATGAAACCAGCCATCTTTTTCAATAACCTCAGCTGTTGCCTGCGGATTGTTATAATAACCCTGCATAATATTTGGACCCCGAGCGAGGATTTCACCGTCTTCAGCAATTTTTATCTCAACCCCGGGAATTGGTTTTCCAACGGTTCCAAATTTATAATCATCCAACCTATTTACAGTTAAAACCGGCGATGTTTCTGTCAATCCATACCCTTCAACAATTTTAATCCCAAGGGCTTCAAAGAATTCACCAAGTTCTTTAGCAAGTGCAGCTCCGCCTGATACAAAGAATTTTATTCTTCCACCCGTTCTTTCTTTCAACTTTGAAAAAACAAGCTTATTCGCAAGCGCATATTGAGATTTAAGCCAAGCTGGGACCTTACCCTTTTTACTTGCTTGAACATATTTCTTTCCAACATCAAGAGCCCAATAGAAAATTTTCTTCCTTATTGCAGGTCCTGATTCAACACCTTTTATTATCCTGTTGTAGAGCCTTTCAAATAGCCTTGGAACAGAAGTCATGACAGTTGGTCTTACCTCAAGTAAATTTTGTGCAATTGTGTCTATGCTTTCAGCTAATGCGACGACCCCGCCACAAGCAAATGCCGCATAGAATCCTGCCATCCTTTCAAATGAATGAGAAAATGGAAGATACGAAAGAAATGTATCCTCGGGTGTCATTGGGATAACCTGCGTTGCACTTAAGATATTTGAGACAAGATTTTTATGCGTAAGAACAACCCCTTTCGGATCACCTGTTGTCCCAGATGTGTAAATTATAGTCAAAACATCTTCAGGCTTTATTTCCCTGATTCTATTTACCCAGTAATCTGGATTTTTTCCCCTGAAATCTCTTCCAAGTTCCATCAACTCTTTCAAACTCAAAAGGTAATCCGGAGCTGTGATTCCCTTCTCTGTAAAGATTATAACTTTATCAAGGGTTTTCACTTGGTCATAAATTTTTTCAACTTTTGAAAGTTGAACTTGGTTTGACACAAAAGTCCCCTTAACCCCAGCATTGTTGAAAATGTATTCAATTTGCTTCGCTGTCAAGGTAGGATAAACAGGAACATCTATTATTCCAGTGGTTGTCATCGCAAAATCAGCTATTATCCATTCAATCCTATTTTCAGAAATGATTCCAACTTTGTCTCCTTTATTTAAACCAAGCGCAGCAAGCCCACATGCTGTCAGCTCAACCATTTCTCTCAATTCTCTGTATGAAAGTGGTTTATAAACACCGGCAACTTTGTAAAGATAAGCTGGCTTGTCTGAATCGATGAAATGGCGAGTTATGACATCAAACATTTCTGCGATTGTAGAAAATGGTTTTACAACTGGCATAACTAAACCTCCTTATTTAGTTTGATTATTTTTTAATTGCGCTCAACTACCGCGAATGCAACTGCATAATTTAAAGAGTGGGAAATTGAAACATGGAATAAGCAGGAATCAAATTGAGCTTTAAGTTGGTTATAAAGAATGACTTCTGGTTTGCCGTGTTTGTCATTTAAAATTTCAACATCTTTCCATCTGAAAATTCCACTCCATCCAGTTGATACTGCCTTACTTATCGCCTCTTTTGCTGCGAATCTTCCGGCAAGGTGCTGATGGATATTCTTTTTTGAAAGACAATAATCTATTTCCCGTTGCGTGAAAATTTTTTTAAGAAAATATTCCCCCCATCGCTCCATCAAGTTTTTGAATCTATCTATCTCAACTATGTCAACTCCTACGCCTATTATCATTCCCAACCATTCTCCTTCTTGATTATATCTATCAATTCGACTATATCGTTCAACTCGTAATCTGCCTCTGGATTTTGTGTGTTAAATGTATCTCCATACCTTGCGAAAGCCGTTTTCATTCCGACTTTTTTCGCCCCCACAACATCTCTTTCAGCCCAATCTCCAACCATTATGGCTTCGTGAGGCTCAACCCCAAGAAGCTCCAATGCTTTAAGAAATGGAACTGGGCTTGGCTTTCTTTCGCCAGTATCATCAAAGGTAATCACATGATCAAATATGTGATGAAAGTTTAAGTAACACAATCTCAACCATGCTTCGCGAGCTGGGGCATCAGAAATAACAGCAAGTTTTAAGCCCATTTTCAAAAGAGTGGTCAAAGTCATATAAACATGTGGATATGGAACAAGTGCTGCTTCACGGGCTCTTCTATAAGCAACAACCCCAGCGGAAAGAATTTTATAGTCCACTTTACCGTAAATTTCCTTTAAAAAATCATCAAAGACTTGTTGATATTCTATACCCTTTTCAGCATAAATTCTTTCAATCCTTTGTCTTGCCTCCTCAGGTGCGATTTTCAAACCAGCATCAATCATTGCGCTTATAGCTGACTCAATCGCTTGCCTTTTCATCGTCATAAAATCAACAAGCGTATTGTCAAGGTCAAATATGACTGCCTTAATCATTATGTTTTTTGAGTTAATTTCAAAATCGCTTCTACACCTAAAATATAACTCAAATGCCCAAAACCTGCAATATATCCTTTGCAAACCGGCGCGATCACACTTATTTGACGAAAGGTTTCCCCACCCTGTGCCCTGGCATATATATTCGAAAGATGAACCTCGACGACAGGTATTTCCAGAGCGGATATGGCATCTCTTATCGCATAAGAATAATGTGTAAAAGCCCCGGGGTTTATAACAACACCATCAAAATCTGAATCAAGGAGCGAATTTAACTTGTTAACAATCTCACCCTCAAAATTTGAATCAAAAAATTCAAATTCAACATTTGGGAATTCGTTCATCAAAATTTCGTTGATCTCCTCAAGCGTTAAAGTCCCATAAATTTCTGGTTCCCTTTTCCCAAGTATACCTAAATTTGCCCCGTGAATTACAAGTATTTTCATTCCTTGCTCACCTTTAACTTTGCAAGTTCCTCTTCAACTATATTTTTTATGTTCTCGTTCATCAAATTTTCATCGATCCCCATTTCAACAATGCTTTGCGAAAGCAAAGAGATTTGCTTCTGAGTATTCGCAAGCTTATTTATGACTATCATCCTTTGCTCCTTCAAAACACAATATCCCCCTTCAAAATCCCCACGCTCATATCTTAAAGTTATGCCCAACCCTTTAACAAATTTTTCAAGTTCCTCAAGTATTGCCTCCGGCTTTCGCCTCTTCATAAACACCGCACCTTAATTGTAAATCAAATATTTCTTTCGAACCTTAAGAAAATTTTTCAACTCATTTTCCCACGACTTTATTATTTCCTCAGGCTTCTTACCCTCATCGATCATAAATCTAATTCTATCCGTCCCCCACAATCTATCCTGACCTGCTGTTCTCCACTTGAATTCATCCGGGTACATCTTTTTCAAAGTGTAAAGAATATAAACTGCAGTTTTAACTGGCTCGAATTTCTCACGATCGTAGACATTTAAAAAAACGCCATAACACTTTTGACCTTCATATTTCGGATCAATTGTGACCCTTTCTATATCAACAGGTGTAAATTCAATCGGCTTAAATTTTATCCCAGGTAGATTATAAGAGTTAAGTTCGTTTGCCAATTTTTCGGCATCGATCCACGGTGCACCAATCCATTCAAAAGGATGCGCTGTGCCCCTCCCTTCAGAAACATTTGTTCCCTCAATAAAACATGTCGCAGTGTAAACAATGGCAGTGTTAAGCGTCATCATATTTGGAGATGGTTTAACCCATGGCAAACCCGTTTGATCAAACCACATCTTTCTTGAGTAATTCTCCATTTTTATCACCGTTAAATCAGCCTTTACCCCATTTTCAAGCCATCCCTCTTCATTAAACAACTTGGCAAGCTCCCCAACGGTCATCCCATGTGCAACTGGAATAGGATGAAGTCCAACAAAAGATTTAAACTTCGGTTCAAGCACTGGACCATCCACATAAAGACCACGAATTGGGTTTGGTCTGTCAAGGACGATAAACTTCTTCCCAAGTTCAGCACACGCTTCCATGCAATAACTCATAGTTGAAATGTAAGTGTAAAATCTTGCGCCCACATCTTGAATATCAAAAATTAACACATCAATATCCTTCAACATCTCTGGCGTTGGTTTCTTAACCTCACCATAGAGAGAATATACCTTTATCCCCGTTTTAGTATCAACATCATGGGAAATGCTTTTGCCGTCTGGAACTTCTCCCCTTATTCCATGCTCAGGACCGAAAAGAGCCACAATTTTAACATCAGGAATTGAATTTAAAACATCAACGATGTGCCTGCCATCAGGTAAAACTCCGGTATGATTCGTAACGATGCCAATTCTTTTGCCCTTTACAATGTCGAGATACTTTTCAAGAAAAACCTCAGCCCCTATTTTAACTCGATTGCTTTGAGATAGAGATAGATTTAAAAGCAAAACGCTCAACACAATCATTTTTTTCATCTTTTGCGTTTACATTAATTATTAAAAGCCGAGGGCAATAGCCCACGGCAAAGTTTCTAACTTTCGTTAGATATTAACTCGCTTTCTGAAAAGAAAAATGAAATTTCAATCTTTGCATTTTCAATTGAGTCCGAACCATGAACGATATTTTCCTGCTTACTATCCGCATATAACCTTCTTATGGTGCCTTCCTTCGCCTCTTTCGGGTCTGTTGCCCCGATAAGCTCCCTAAAATCATTCACAGCATTATCTTTTTCAAGAACCATAACAACGACTTTGCCAGAGTTCATAAATTTAACGAGATCATTATAAAATGGCTTTTCCTTGTGAACGCTATAAAATGCTTTCGCTTGTTCGGTGGTTAATTTAAGCATTTTTAATGCAACAATTTTGAATCCAGCCTCTTCAATATGGGATATAACTTTTCCAATTAAATTTTTTCTTACGCAGTCGGGTTTAAGAATCGCAAGCGTTCTCTCTGCCAAATTTCATCCCGAATTTTGTTTTTAATTCACTTTTTCTTTGATGAACTTTTTCTTTTTTTACCCTTTGCACACTTTTTCGATTTCCTTGATGAAGACGATATAACAAAAACTTTCCTCTTCGATTTTTCACCCAAAACTTTCTTTACGGTTTCGCCTATAACTGCTGGATTCTCTATCACATGAATTCCAGCCTCCGCAAGCGCTTTCATTTTTTCCTGAGCTGTTCCCCTTCCACCTGAGATGATAGCACCAGCATGTCCCATCCTCCTTCCGGGTGGAGCTGTTCTTCCAGCAATAAATCCAAAAACTGGCTTATCAACATAATTCTTAACAAAT
>JBKBWH010000103.1:0-6518 GCA_046289115.1 Candidatus Kryptonium sp. | reverse complement strand
TAGGTTTGCTCGATCATATCGTTGAAAAATTGTCTTCGCCCTGTTTTCAAAACATTTACTTGAACCTCTGTCCATTGAATCACATCCGAAATCAATTCGTAAATCTCATATATGTTTGATGCAGTTGGATTTCCCCTCAAAATTTTTAAGAGTAACTCAAACTTTTCAAGCGATGCATCACCATGATTTGAAACATAGGCAAGATACGCTTTTAAAAATTCCTCACGCCATTCTTCCTTCCAAAATTCATCTCGCAAAATTGCCTTAACTTCATCACTTTTATCTCTAAACACAGTGTCAATCATCCTTGAAAACTCTTTCGACGGCTTGCAATCAAGATTTAAAAGTTTAACATACCTTCTTAAATTTACACTGTTAAGCGGGATCGAAAATCTTCTCTCGTAAAGTTCATTTCCCTTTTTTAAAACCACATAGAAATTTGCCCTTAAATTCTTTGCTTCAAGCTCCTTCACAATTTCATCGACCTCACCCTTTTCAATTTCAACCTCGTCAAGGATTTTAGAAAATATCGCTTTATCTTGAACCTTTGGCGTGAAAATCGGCGAGAAAAGAATGTCAATCTCATAATCTTCAAGATTTGCGATCTCCTCGGCGAAAAATTCATCAATTTGGTCAAGTGTGTACGAATAGTGAGATAGAATGTTATCCAATACTTGCTCAGTAATTTGTCTTGGCTTTGTCAATTCTGCTTCTATCATATCGATCAATTTCCGTTTCATTTCTACTCCGAAGTTAGTTTTAAATTATTAAGTTCGTAAATCACACCTAAAATTTCATTTCTAATTTTTTTCTTCGTTTCCTCGTCCGTTATCTTATTTCCGTTGAAATCGAGGACATAGAACGAATCAACGATGCCGTCCGTTCGAGTGGCAATTTTTGCAAAATAAATATTCAACCCCAATTCTGAAATTTTTCGCGAAACCTTATACAAAAAACCAAGTGAATCTGGGGCGAAAACATCAATTATCGTATAGTCTTTAGAGTCTTCAAATTCAACCGCTATTTTAACATTTTTTCTAACATTTTCAATTTTCCTCTTCCATTTTCGCCTATGTTTTTCAAAAAGTTCGTCAAAGTTTATTCTGTCATAAAAAACATCTTCAAGATCTTGTTTAATTTTTTCGCACTGCCTCGGGGTAAGCTCATCGCCCGATATGTAATCAAAAACTCTAAACTTATCAATAACAATCCCATCCTTTCGCGTAAATATCTTTGCGTCAAATATATTTGCATCATTTGCTGATAAGACCCCGCAAATCTTTGCGAGGACGAAAGGAGCATCCCTTGTTATTACTGTCACCTCAGTATACCCATCCTTATGTGAAAAGATAACCTCAACCCTTTTACCACTGGATTCAGAAATTGCTTTTATATGCTCACCTATTTCAGTATCAGAGAAAACATTCAAATAAGAACCATCCTCAATTAAATTTTCAAAATGATTTTCAACCATCTCGCGAGATATCTTTTCGGAAAGGGAAGAGATGATCGATTCAATCCTTTTGTTTGCTCTTTCCTCAAGCATTAAATAAATTTCATCAAGTGTTAATCTATTTTCAATGATGGGTTCAGCGAAAAGATACAATTCATCAAGAAGCTGGGATTTCCAACTCGTCCATACCTCTGGATTGACGGCGGAAAGATCCGCGTAGGTTAAAATGTAAAGCATGTCAAGTTGTTCTTCCCTTTCAAAGTTTGAAGCGAAAAGGTATAATGTTTCAGGCTCGTAAAAATTTCTTCTAAATGCAACTTGCTCCATTAAAAGATGATTTTTGACAAGAAAACAAACATCATCAATTGCATCAAAATTTATTTGCCTTAAAAAATCCCTTGCGATCTCAGCTCCGATGTCGCTGTGCCCTTCAACTTTAACAGCTTTGCCAGCATCGTGAAATAGAATAGACAAATAAAGAATGTCCCTCCTCCTAAGGTTTCTAAAAATCTCGCCAAGCCTTGAATCCGTATCACTGAGATTTTCTGCATTCTCAATTGCTTTTAAAGTATGCTCATCAACTGTGAAATAGTGATAACGATTGTGCTGATACAAACCAGTTAATTTGCCAAACCCAGGAATATATTTCCCCAAAATCTCAAACTCGTGCATCAATTTAAGAGTTGAAGCAACCCCGGATTTAGAGTTCAAAATTTCAAGAAAAATTTTGTTTATCTCTCCATCACTTGCAAAATTAACCTTACTTGCGCTGTTTATGATTGTTCGCTTTAAATTTTCGTCAAAATCAGCACCTGTTTTACACTTATATAAAAAAGCTTTAAAAATTTCTTCCGGCGTTAGAAAATCTTTAGATTTGTTAAGAACTATCACACGACCATCATAAATCGAAAAATTTTGATCGAGCAATTCAACCTCACCCATCCATTCGGGTTTGAAACATTCCTCGAAGCCCATCACGAAAATTTTATTAAGCATTAAAATCTCTCTCGCACTTAAATAATAATCACGCATAAAAATTTCAACGGCTCTTTTATCAAACTCATCGCGATATCCAAGTTCAAATGCAACTTTCTCCTTAATGTTAAAATCAAGCACATCCGTAATCCCCTCCGTAACGAGATGAAGCTTTATCCTCGTCCACAGCAAGAACTCAAAAGCGTTGAGAACAGCAAAAAACTTTTCCTTCGTGATCATATTTTTCTCAAACATCAACTCAAGCATTCCTTTACACACTGATTGGTCATCTCGCAAACTCCAGAAGTCGGGATCTGTGCTTTTTAAAAGCCATAACAATGTATGCAAATCCCTTAATCCCCCAGCGCTTTTCTTAACATTTGGTTCAAGAAGATTTGATGTATTTCCATACTTTTGATGTCTCAGTTTGTTTCCATCAATTATTGATTTAATAAAGTTGAGCGAACTCTTGCCAAGCGATTTCTCTTTTAGCCTCCGAACGAATAAATCATATAAATCTTTATCCCCGCAAATAAATCTTGACTCAAGAAGGGACGCCCATGATTCCGCATCGGATTCTAAAAGTTCAAGGCATTCATCAATACTTCTATAGCTATGCCCAATGTTGAAATTAACATCCCACAAATGTTGAAAAAGATCAACGGCAAAGCTTTCAATTTTTTTATCCTTTGACTCAGCTAAAAACATTATATCAACATCCGACTTCGGACAAAGCTCAACCCGTCCATATCCACCTGTCGCAACAATGGCAAAAGATTCATTAAAACCAAGTTCACTGGATAGCGAAATAATAAAAGAATCAAGCTCTTGGGTTAGCGTTTTCGTTATCTCAAATGCACTTTTTTCTTCTCTGCGAAATTTTTTAATTTTCTCAAGATTTATCTTAAATTTGGGTTTAACCCGCACTGTTTCGTTTTTTAATTTTTAAACTTTTGAACATAAATTTAACCAAAAAGGCTTTTACTAAATATGCCAAAAGAAATAAAACTTTGCAAAATTTCGGAAATTCAACCAGGGAAAGCAAAGTCATTCAAGATAGACCAACAAGAAATTGCCATCGTGAATTTAAACTCGGAATTTTTTGCTTTGTCTAACATATGTCCGCACCAGCACACAAAGATGGTGAACGGCACAGACGCCATAATCGAATTTGAGAAAATCATCTGCCCAATGCATGGATGGACTTTTGAGATAAGAACGGGTAAACCTGTCTATGGCTCGGGAAAATTAAAAACCTTTGAGGTTTTAGTCAAGAATGAAGAAATATGGATAAAAATTGAAGATGAATAAATATGAACTAACACAAGCGATAAAGCAAAAAGCAATCGAAATCGGCTTTTCAAAGATTGGGATCGCAAGAGTTGAAGAACTTGAACAAGAAAGCGTTAAACTTTCAGATTGGCTTAAGAGAAAATTTCATGCTGATATGAACTGGATGGAGAAAAATTTTGATAAAAGAATAAATCCGAAAAAAATCTTACCCGAAGCAAAGTCAATTATCTCAGTAGCCCTCAATTACTTTCAAAAAATTCCGCCAGCCGAACCTCACCAAGGACGAGTTTCAATTTATGCACTTGGTCAAGATTACCACATCGTTCTAAAATTAAAGATTGAGAAATTACTTGAGTTTATAAGAGAAATTGTTCCAGATGTAAAAGCAAAAATTTATGTTGACACTGGACCCGTGATGGAAAAGGTTTGGGCTATGAGAGCAGGGCTTGGCTGGATTGGGAAACATACAAATTTGATAACAAGGGAATTTGGATCATGGGTTTTTCTCGGTGAGATAATTTGTGACCTTGAACTTATTTATGATGAACCGATAGCTGACTTTTGCGGGAAATGCACAAGATGTATTGACGCATGCCCAACCGAAGCAATAGTTGAACCTTATGTCCTTGACTCAAACAAATGTATCTCATACTGGACAATTGAATATAAAGGTGATGTCTTTCCGGAGCAAATAGCGAATAAATTTGAGAATTTAATCTTCGGTTGTGATATTTGCCAAGAAGTTTGCCCATGGAATTTAAAATTTCAAAAGGAGACAAACATTGCTGAATTCAAAGCTTCTGATCATAATATTAATCCAGATTTGCTTGAACTTTCAAAATTAAACGAAGAAAGCTTTAAATCACTTTACAAATTAAGTCCAATAAAAAGGGCAAAATTTCGGGGCTTTATGCGAAATGTGAAAAATGCAATCAAAAATTTGACTTTGCAAAAACTTTTAAACCTTGACTTTAAATGCGCTATATTTGACCTCGATGGCGTGGTAGCAGATACCTTTAAATTGCATCGCCAATCATGGAATGAGATATGCGCGAGGTTTGGATATAATTTAAGCGATGAAGAGTTTAAAAAGATTGTCTTTGGAAGAAGGGGCGAAGAAAGCGCAAAAATTTTATTCAATGGCAAAATAACAGATGAAGAAGCAAAACATATCGGGGTTGAAGTTGATAGAATTTTCAGGAAGATAGCGGTTGGAAAATTGAAAGCCGTTGATGGAGTGATTGAGTTTATAAAAATTTTGAAAGAAAATAGTATAAAAACCGCTCTTGCAACATCCGCCCCTGATGAAAATGTTGAGCTTATATTTAGCGAATTAAACCTATATGGTCTTTTTGATGTCGTTGTTGCTTCAAGGGATGTTAAATTTGGGAAGCCAGCGCCCGATATTTTTATTCTTGCTGGGGAAAAACTTGGGTGCAAGCCTCGGGAGTGCATTGTTTTTGAAGATTCAATCGCTGGTTTAATTGCTGCTAAAAGCGCAGATATGCTGGCTGTTGGAGTTGAAACTACACTGAATAAAAATGAGTTAATAAATTACGCAGATGTTTCAATAAAAAACTTCAATGAGATTTTAAGAAATTTAAAACTAAATAAAAAAGTGAAAAATGCAACCAATTGAACACAGGAAACTTATCATCATTGGTTCTGGTCCAGCTGGATTAACAGCAGCGATATATGCAGCTCGTTCCGACCTCCAACCTCTTGTTTTCGAAGGTTCTCAACCCGGAGGGCAACTTATGCTCACGACGGAGGTTGAAAACTTTCCGGGATTTCCAAAGGGAATTCAAGGACCGGAATTAATGCAACTTATGAGAGAACAGGCAGAAAGATTTGGAGCAAAACTTGAAATGCTTGATGTGACAAAAGTTGATTTTTCAACAAGACCTTTTAAAGTATGGGCGGATGAAGACCTTTATACCGCCGATGCAGTCATAATTGCAACAGGTGCTTCAGCAAAATGGTTAGGTCTTGAATCAGAACAAAAATTGAGAGGATATGGTGTATCAGCCTGCGCAACATGTGATGGATTTTTCTTCAAGGATAAGGAAGTGGTTGTGGTCGGTGGTGGAGATACGGCTATGGAGGAGGCTTTATTTTTAACAAGATATGCAAGCAAGGTAACAATCGTACACCGAAGAGATAAGCTAAGAGCTTCAAAGATTATGCAGGAAAGGGCGATGAAAAACCCAAAGATAACCTTTATCTGGAACTCCATTGTTGAGGAGGTTTACGATGTAAACCAAAGGAAAGTAACAGGAGTGAGATTAAAAAATGTTTTAACAGGCGAAACAATGGACTATAAATGCGATGGTTTATTTATAGCAATTGGACACCAACCCAATACCGAAATTTTTAAAGGTCAAGTTGAGATGGATGAGATCGGCTATATAATCACGAAGCCGGGCTCAACGGCAACGAGCGTACCCGGTGTGTTTGCAGCTGGAGATGTCGCAGATAAAGTATACCGTCAGGCAATAACTGCAGCAGGAACAGGGTGTATGGCTGCTTTAGACGCTGCAAGATACCTTGAATCCTTGCACGATTAATTTTTCTTTTGGCTCTTCCAAAGGCTTAAGGCGGGCTTTTAAAAGCCCGCTTTTATTTGTTTAATTTAAAATTTTTATTATCTTGAACTTGAAAACCCAAATAAAACCCCGTTTTTAACATGGATTACCGAGATTTTGAAGACAGAGACGACTTTGAGGAGTTCCAGGAAAAGGAAAAAATCCAAGATAAAATAAAGAAATACGAAGAATTTTTGAAAAACAATGAGGGT
>JBKBWH010000102.1:0-6519 GCA_046289115.1 Candidatus Kryptonium sp. | reverse complement strand
ATGTTCATATGCCGGTATGCCCAAAGCCCCCAGCGCCTCTTTTTGTTGCGTTAAGTTCATCCGCCTCTTCCCACTCAACCTTTGCATATTTTGACACGACCATTTGTGCGATTCTATCTCCGCGTTTGACTTTAAACTCTTTTTTGCCAAGGTTTATAAGGATAACTTTAATTTCTCCGCGATAATCAGAGTCAATGGTTCCAGGCGTGTTGAGAAGAGTTATCCCATGATTTATTGCAAGTCCACTTCTTGGTCTTATTTGAGCTTCGTAACCAGGCGGAAGTTCAATTGCAATTCCAGTCGGTATCATAACGATATCACCGGGTTTGATTATCATTTCATTTTCTATATCTGCGTAAATGTCCATTCCAGCTGAGCCTTCGGTTGTGTATTGGGGTAGCGGCAGATCGTAGTTCTGGCGAAGTCGGGTTATTTTGATTTTTAACTTTTCCATTTGGGAAGTGGAAATTTTTTCAAAGAGGGGCACTTTTTGAGTGCCCCTTATGAACTTTAATTAAAATAGGGATGCGAACAAGTTAGTATGTAGAGTTTTAAGGTAGACTCCAAATACGAGTGAAACGATTGACATTAGTTTTATGAGTATGTTCATTGATGGTCCACTTGTATCTTTGAATGGGTCTCCGACTGTATCACCGACGACAGCTGCCTTATGTGCATCTGAACCTTTTCCACCGAAGTTTCCAGCTTCTATATATTTCTTTGCATTGTCCCACGCACCGCCACCATTTGCCATAAATAGTGCAACCATAACACCGGATGCAATTGCTCCTGCAAGCAACCCTCCAAGTGCCTCAGGACCAAGAATAATCCCAGTCAAGACTGGAACTATTATCGCAAGTATACCTGGTCGAAGCATTTCTTTTAGAGCTCCTGCAGTCGCGATATCAACACATTTTGCGGTGTCAGGTTTTGCTTTTCCTTCCAAGAGTCCAGAAATTTCACGGAATTGTCTTCTTACCTCTTCAACTATTTTAAATGCTGTTTTTCCAACTGCTTCCATTGTAAGTGCAGCGAAAAGGAAAGGCATTCCAGCACCGATTAAAAGACCGATCACGGTTTGAGCTTTTATTAAATCAATGCTTTTAAGCCCGATAGTCTGTGAATAAGCGGTAAAGAGCGCAAGTGCAGTTAAAGCAGCTGAACCAATTGCGAAACCTTTACCAATAGCAGCAGTGGTATTTCCAAGAGCATCAAGTTTATCTGTTATCTTTCTTACTTCTGGACCAAGGTGAGACATTTCGGCAATTCCTCCAGCGTTGTCAGCTATAGGACCGTAAGCATCGACGGACATTGTTATTCCAATTGTTGCAAGCATCCCAACAGCGGAAATTGCTATCCCATAAATCCCGTTGGTTATGTATGATACAAGAATTGCTATTGCTATTGCAAGAACAGGATAAGTTGTGCTTCTAAATCCAACGGCTATCCCTGTAATTATGTTGGTTGCTGCTCCAGTTGTAGCAGATTGAGCGATTGATTTTATTGGTGGACCTGAAGTGTAATATTCGCTTAAAAGTCCAATTGCAATCCCAGCGAAGACGCCAGAAACGATTGCCCAAAATGGTCTTAAATCTCCAACTAAATTATTTACAATGAAATATGCAAAAATTATAAGTAAACCTTCAGCGACAAATGTTGAATATCTAAGGGCTTTTTGAGGATCTGTGTTTTGGAAAATTCTAATTGAGAGCGAGGCTATAAAGGATGCAATTGTCCCGAACATTATAACTACAAGTGGAAGAAGCATCCAATTTTCTTTATTAGCCACATTAAGCGTTGATCCGATTGCTATTGTTGCTATCACTGAACCAACATAGGATTCGAAAAGGTCAGCTCCCATTCCCGCAACATCTCCAACATTATCTCCGACATTGTCAGCAATTACAGCGGGATTTCTCGGATCATCCTCAGGTATTCCAACTTCAACTTTTCCAACGAGATCAGCTCCGACATCGGCGCTTTTTGTATAAATTCCACCACCAACCCTTGCAAAAAGTGCTATTGAGCTTGCTCCCATGCCAAAACCGCTGATTATCATTGGATCTTTATAAAAAAGGTAAAAGATGCCAAGCCCAAGCAATCCAATGCTTGCAACTGTTAAACCCATTACAGACCCGCCGGTGAACGAAATAACGAGGGCTTTATTTTGCCCTTGAGTCGCTGCTTGAGCAGTTCTAACATTTGCTCTTGTTGCAGCTGTCATACCGATAAAACCAGCAAGCATTGAACAAATCGCACCACTTGCGAAAGCGAAGGCTGTTTTAATTCCTATCACAGCCCATATAATTATAAACATCACTACAATGAAAATTGCAAGGGTTGAATATTCCCTTTTGAGGAAAGCCGAGGCACCTTTTTGAATTAGCTCGGCGATATCTTGCATCATTTGGTTGCCGGCTGGCTGCTTTTTAATGTAATAAAAAAGATAGAGAGCATAAAGAACACCTAAAGCCCCAACAATTGGGACAAAAAGCACTAAATCCATAAATAGAACTCCTCTTTACTTTTGTTTTTAAGCATGAAAAACTTGGGAAAAATTTAAAAATAACATTTCTAATTTTCAAATCGTTCAATGAACCCCCATATCCACAAAGCAGAATCCTTAAATTAATGTTACCATCCACTGAAAATTCCACCATCTACATAATCCCACAGTACAAATCCGACATACCGATATTTGAAAGGTTTATCTCCGTAAACTGGTATTTCCCTCCCGATAGATAGTGCAAGATGTCCTCGTTTTGTAAGAGCGATGTAAATTTTTGGAACGAGAGAAATTCTATGTTCATTTGCTCCAAGTGTTCTCGTCCCCATGAGTTCAACACCGGGAAAAATTCCTCTTTTCCCTTCTGGAATAGCAAGTGTTGTTGAAATGGCATAAATTAATTCTGGATTTCCTTTGGCTTTATTAACGGGTGCTTCAATTTTCAAACTCCCTTGTATTTCAATTTTTTCACCAACTCCTTTTGCGCCCGCAAGATATGGCACAAGAACAACCGTTCCTTTGCCAAAGCCCTTTGCTTCGCTTCCAGTCGGTAGTGAAAATTCAAAACCAGCTGTTAAAATTGACAGATTTTTATAGTTATCGTAAAAAGCGTATTTCAAACCAAGTTCAAGATCACCAACGCTTGTTGTGTTTTGGACGCGCGATCTCAAATTTTGTATCGGCAGCTTAACTTCGTATTGATATCTCGTCCCGAATCTATTTGCATAGTATAGAACGACCTTTGTGTCGTTTATATTATGACCGTTTTCAAATTTATAAGTGAAGGTTGGGATTAAAAGAAATTCCTGTTCAACGTACGCTTTTATCACATAATGTGCCCGTATAAAGTTTACCTCGCCTTGCGGATATTTTTTCTGATCGACGAAAGATTTTATGTGTTCTATTGTTTCATAGATTTGTTGGTCGGTGAAAACATCAGCAAAGGCGGGCATTGTTCGAGATAAACCTCTTGACGCTCCACCGTATTTTATTACCGCATACCAATCTTTTCTTGTTTCTCTGGTATTGAAATATCCATCTGTAAAATCAGGCGGTGGCACATCCCAATTTTGTTTTATCTCCTCAGGTATATCTCCCCTTCCATCTATGCCATGGCATTTTGCACAAAAAACCTCATAGATCTGCTTACCGTTCATCGTTTTAATTGTTTCAATGTCTATAACTTGTTCCGTTGTATCTTGCTGAGCAAAGGCAAATCCAGCGATAAATATAGAGATGAAAATAAGCTTACGCATTGTTTCATTTTGTTCTTTATTTTGACAATTGTTCAATAGAGTATCCCGACGCCATGTTTGTAAACTAACTCACCACCTTTTAATCCCGTTTGGATTAAAAAGAACATTCCAACCAAGGAAATCGCAAAAACGATTAAATTAGTTTTAAAGCTAAATTTTCCAGTTCGCATCAAGATCACTTTTAAAATTAGGGCGATGAAGAAAGTTATACCAGTAAGTTTTCCAAATGTCTCGTGAGTTTCGATCAACTCCTCAAGATGTGATACTTTTTCAAAGTTTTCTGCGGATGCTTCACCTGATAAAATTGATGGGACAACGAAGATTAAACCGAGGAGGAGAAGCAAAACAGATGAATTTTTTAACCAGTCCTTTTGAAATATCATCCAAAGTATTTCAAAGATAATGTAGCTTGTGAAAAGCGCAATTGGAAAGTGGACAAGCATTGGATGAAGAGGCATAGCTTAAACTTTTTATTTAAATTTACGAAGTCAAGAATTAAAAAAACATTAAAGGCTGATTAGAATTTGCTAATTTGAATTTGAAAATTTGCTTGTGATTTTTAGCGGAATTAATTTTAATATGTAGTCCAACAAAAATTTTAAATGCTATGAAGTTGCTTTTGATCGAGGACGAGAAAGATTTGACAAAAACATTGAAGAAAGGTTTAAAGGAGGCAGGATATAATGTTGATGTAGCATATGATGGGGAATCGGGTATTTTTATGGCTGTTTCAGGAGCATATGATTGTATAATTCTTGATTTGAAATTGCCAAAGAAAGATGGACTTGAAGTTTGCAGGGAAATAAGAAAAAATAAGATCACAACTCCAATTTTGATCTTGACAGTTGTTGATTCAGTTGATATGAAAGTTAAATGTCTTGATGCGGGGGCTGATGATTATCTTACGAAGCCGTTTTCATTTTCGGAGCTCCTTGCGAGGATAAGGGCTTTGACAAGGCGTTTCAAGGTCGTTTCTTCTGTAATTCAAATCTATGATCTTGTTATTAACCCGATCAGCAGGACGGTGACCAGAGGCGGAAAGAAGATTTACCTTTCTCCGAAAGAGTTTGAACTTCTTTATTATCTTGCAATAAATCGGGGCAAGGTGTTGACAAGAATGGAGATAGGGGAAAATGTATGGGGAATAAATTTTGACACGGGGACAAACTATATTGATGTTTACATAAATTACCTCAGGAAGAAAATTGATAAGGATTTTGATAAAAAGTTGATCCATACCGTTCGAGGTGTAGGTTATATTTTAAAAGCAGAATAAAATCGCGGTGAAGATGAATTATAGGTCTTTAAAATTTAGGTTGAATTTATGGTATCTGTTTGTCTTTGTTTTGGCAATTTTGATAGCTGAAGCGTGGATTTACATATATCTTGACAGGTCGCTTCATAATGAGCTTGACGCTTTGTTGAGCGAGGAAGCTAAAGAGCTTGCTAAGAAGATAAAGTTTGAGAATGGGGTGCCATCTTTTGTTGATTCAACCGAATTTTATGAGGCGGAACATTTTTATCTGAATGAGGCTTCGGTTTTTTTCAGAGTGTTTGATAAAAATTTGAACATCGTCTCCGAATCTGAAAATTTAAAGACGGGAAGAATAGCGATACCTCAACCTGACAAAAGTAAGCTGGGCAAAGCGGATGAAATCGAAATAAATGGTAAAAGGTTGAGAATTTTTTATCTCCCACTTTATTTGGATGGTGAGTTTTACGGCGTCGTGGAGACATCAAAGTTTGAGGGGACTGTTCAAACTGCGATGGGGTTTTTAAGAAATTCACTTGCCATTGCTATTATTCTCACATTTGTTCTTGTAGCATACGGTGGAAATTTAATCGTTTCAAAATTAATAAGCCCACTTGAGCAAATTGTAGAAAAAGCGGATAAAATAACTGGAGAAAATTTGACTGAAAGAATTGACATCGGTAAGGATAATTATCCTGTAGAGGTTGTGAAGCTTGTAAATTCAATCAATAAATTGCTTGAGAGAATAGAGAAGGCATTTAAACAAATATCTCAATTCACATCTGATGTCGCGCACGAGCTTTTGACTCCGCTTACAGTCATAAAAGATGAAATTGAGATAACTTTGATGAAGAAAAGACGCTCAAGCGAATATGTTCGAACTTTAAATTTGATCCAAAAGCAAACCGAAAGAACAATTTCAATAATAAAATCAATGCTTTATCTTGCAAAAGCCGAGGCTGGGATTATAAAGGCGAACTTGGAAAGGGTTAACCTGTCGGATTTAATCTATGAATTAATTTCTACATTTAGTCTTAAAGCGAAGCAAAAAAATATAAAGGTGAGATTTTACTGTGATGGTGATGTATTTGTGTATACGGATGAAAAGCTTTTGTTTGAGGCGTTGAGAAATATAATTGACAACGCAATCGAATACACAAATTCGGGTGGCAGAGTTGAAATATTGTGCGAGAAGGCAAACGGCGAAGTGAAAATTTTTGTATCGGATACGGGTATTGGAATTAGTGAGGAAGATTTACAACATATTTTCAACAGGTTTTATCGGAGTAGAAATGCGTTTGAGATAAATCCATCGGGATGAAAATCTTATCCTGTGCCTTTAATAACACATTAAATGCAAAAAAAACTACGATATAAAGGAAAATAGATTTTTTCATATTGAAGGTGGCAAATTAAATATGATTTAGAATTTTTTATTTTGTCATTTGAATGGAACGTAGATGAAACAGATTTAAATCCGTGACTATCAACCAAGTCTGCTTTAT
>JBKBWH010000101.1:0-6519 GCA_046289115.1 Candidatus Kryptonium sp. | reverse complement strand
ATAGCCAAAATTGTAAGTTTAAAATTTAGTGAGATACTCAACAGAACAAAACAACTTAACCCAACTCAAAGAGAAATTCTTGACATTTTAAGCTTAGCAAATGAACCAGTTGAGATTGAAACTTTGAACAAATTCTTTAACTCTGATATATCAGCGCACCTATATCAACTTCAAAGTTTTGGATTTATAAAAATTGAAAATGAAAAGGTCTTGATAGCTTACAAATCTTTGAAAAAACATATAGAATCCAATCTTAATGAAGAAGCGAGAAAGAGATTTCACTTAAATTATGCCATAGCCTACTACGACGAAAAGATGAAAAACGCAGATAAAGTTTTATATCACTTCGCAAGGATGGGGGACAGTGAAGGTGTGGCAAAATTTGCAGAGCCTGGAATTGAAAACCTTATATTAAAAGGTGAATTTAAGAAAGCAATAAATCTGTGCCAAGAAATTTTTGAACTTTTGCCAGAATATCTGAAACCCTTATTTAAAATCAAACTCGGATTTATATATCTTCAACTTGGAAATTATAAAGATGCTATTTCAACGCTTGAAGACCTCGATGAATTAGAAGCATTTGAATTAAAATCTGAAGCCTATTTTCACCTTGGGGAGACAAATAAAGCAGTGGAAATTTTAAAACACACATATAAAACACACGATACGATCTATGAGAGAATAAGGATTGCAACTAAAATATCTCAAATTTTAGCATCGATTGGGGACGCTGATACAGCGTTAATCTTACTTAAATCGTTTGAAAACGGTAAGATACTTGCATTTATTGAAAAAACTGATGTCATTGGAGACCTTTACGCTGGGCTCGGGATAACCTCTCAGATGAAAAGGCATAAGGAAAGAGCGAAAATTTATTTTGAGCTAAGTTTAGAACACCGCTTGAAAAAGCAAAATCCGTTTAAGCTCATCGCTGGCTATAACAACATCGCAAACTTTTACAGCATCAACAATAAATATGACGAAGCGATAACATATTGGAAAAAAGCACTTGAAATTTTAAAATCGACCGGCAATATAGTTCAAAGTGCGCACATTTACAACAATATTGGGATAAACCAATTTAAGAGAAATAACTATGAAAAGGCACTTGAAAATTATCAAAGGGCATTGGCAATTTATAGAACTATAAACGATGTACACGGAATTGCAAATGTTTTGGGAAACATTGGCGAGTTGATGATTGAAGAATTTAAACTCGGGGAGGCATACAAATATATAAAAGAAGCAAAGGAACTTCACACAAAAACGAATAACCTTGACGGCTTGCTCGAAGCAAATTTACTTTTACTTTCCCTTTATCTTGCTGCTGGCGATATCAAAAGTGCTGAATCAACTTTAGATGAAATAAATCAAGGACCCTCCAAAGTCCCAGCCGAACTTATTGAGTACTACCGCGCGTGCATCAAGATGAAAAAGAAAAACTTCACAGAATCCGAATCCATTTTGATGGGGCTTTTAAACAACGGGAACATTGAGAGAAACAGTGACATTTACTTGAAAATTTTGATTCCTCTTCTCAAATTAAATTATATGACAGGCGGAATAAAAAAACTTGAAATGGTAAGATCAATTGCTGAAAGTTACGCTGAGCAAGTTGAAAATTTCAATTTAAGGGCTTTATTATTCTTCTTTATTTCGCTTAGTTATGAAGATAAAAACAAACCCCTTGCGGTTAAATATCTCAACAAATCAATTGAATCCCTTGGTTATGAATTCTTCGAACCAAAGTGGAAAATTTACCTTATGCTTGCACAAAATTACAAAAGGCGAGGGATTGAATCAAAGTTTTTGCAAAGTTTTGAAACGGCATTGATAAATTTCCAAGAACTGCTCCAAAGAATAGAAAAGCCAGAATTCATTAAATCTTATCTCGCCGATGTAGAAAATGAAAAGTTTCTAAAAATACTACAAAAATTAAAAGTTTGAACAAGGTGAATTATAAATTTAAAATATTTTTGATAAGCACCAGCAGAGCAATCCTTGAAGATGTTAAAAGATTCATCCCCACTGAAGAGGGTTATTTTGATGTCAGCTTAATATCCTCTTATAACTCTTTGCGAAAACTTGCACTTCAAAAGCCAGACCTCGCCATAACTGCAATTTCAAATGATAGCGATGAGATATTGCTTGAGACAGCCGTTGAGCAATTCGGTTCTCAAACTGTGGCGTGCGTCGATTACATTAAGTCATACACCTTGACTGTTAAACTTATAAAGATGGGAGTTTCATCTTACTTTTCAATGCCGGAAGAGAGCACCTCGTTTTCAGATTTTTTGAAAGGAAAAGTAGAGGATTGGAAGAAAGAAAGTGATATAGAGAAGCTTTTAACAATAAGAAGAGAACAATTTAACTTCAGCAGTTTCATTGGAAATTCGGAAAAAATCCGTGATGTGATAGCTCTCGTTAAAAAAGCGATTGAACATAGCGATTTAACGGTTCTCATAACAGGTGAAACAGGGACAGGCAAAAATCTCATTGCCAGGATAATTCATCAAAACACCTATTCAGATATAAAACCTTTCGTTGAAATAAATTGCGCTTCAATTCCGTCAACACTTCTTGAGTCTGAATTATTTGGTCATGAAAAGGGAGCCTTCACAGACGCAAAGGATAGAAAGATGGGTTTATTTGAAGTTGCCAGCGGTGGAACAATTTTTCTTGACGAGATAGGGGATCTTGATTTTAATTTACAGGGAAAGATTTTAAAAGTTCTTGAGGACAAGACATTTAGAAGAGTTGGCGGGGTTGAAACTCTAAAATTTGAAGGAAGAATTATAGCTGCGACAAATAAAAACCTTGAACATCTCGTTGCAGAAAATAAATTCAGGCGTGATTTATACTACAGGCTGATGCTTCTACCAATTTATTTACCACCCCTGCGCGAAAGAGGAGATGACATTTTTATACTTGCAGAATATTACATGAACAAATTTAACGAACTTTACCGTAAAAATCTCCCAAAACTTAAAGGGATATCACCCGAAGCAAAAGCTTTACTGAAAAAATACCCATGGCCTGGAAATGTGAGAGAGTTAAAACATGCGATAGAAAGGGCTGTCATTTTATGCGATGGTGAATACTTAACACCTGATGACTTTAAATTTTTATTTGAGAAAAAAACAACAGCAACAACTCAACCAATTGAAGAATCATCTTCAAACATTCAGATAACATTGCCATTTGAATCCGCAAGTTTAAAAAATCTCGAAAGAGAACTCATAAAATCTGTCCTCGTTCGCGTATCATGGAATAAAAGCCGAGCTTCAAAAATCTTGGGAATATCCCGCCCCCGTCTCGACCGCCTGATTCAAAAATACCGCATCAATAACCCCTGAAATAATTCATTACACACTGCAACAATTTGTTACAGCACATCGTCTCGAATTTTTACAAAACGAAAATAGAAAAAATAAAATGGAGTTTCTAACCCATCCAAACTTACTCAAATTCAACCATTTTAAACTTGTTTTCAATTTTGGCACAATCTTTGCAAATCTCTAAATATAGAGTTTGCTCTTTACATAAACCGATTTCAAATTTTTCATCAAATTAACATTGTGAAGTTGTGAATGCTTAAGTGAAGTTGCTGATTTGTTGTTAATAAAATATGTAAACATTTGTTTCGTCCTCAGTCTTTAGAGTTTGTTTGTGGTTAATGAGTTACCAAGTAGATTTAGCTTGTTCTTTTAAATTTCGAACGCTGCCTATGTTTACACCCGTGTGATTCTGTGGTTAAAGCATTTTAACGGATCTGAGATATTTAAATGATTTGTTTGCTTTAGCCGATTGGGAGAAATTGTGCAAATTGAGTGTTCAATTGATATTAAGCCGAAACGATTAAGTCTTGCTAATGAAGGTTTTCGTATGTAAAAGCTGCTGTGTGGTCTTTACAAATAGTAAACTCAAAATTAAAATAGGTTGTTATGAGGTATTTCATTTCAACTTTTAGTGTTGTCATTTTTATCATCTGTTTGCTTATCTTCTTAACGAACCTTGCCAACGCGCAAAGCAAACCTCAAGTTAAGATAATAGTTTTACCCCAACATGAGGAAAATTTCAATAAACTTATTTCTTGGCTTAAGAAGAATCATTTGTTTAAAGATAAAGTTGATTTTATAAACTCAATCAAGGAAACCTTTAAATCTGCAGAGAAAGCGGACACTGAAAAATACAGACGCTGGCTCAGCATTTATAAATCTGAGCTATCAAAGTTAAACGAAGTTGAAAAGAAAGAACTTATGGATTTCATTTTAAGTTCACTTAAACCAGTTAAAGGAGAAGAGGAACTCTCGCCCATGGAGCTTCCTGGTGGGCGGTGTGAGGCTAATTGCTTGCTTACATCTTGCAAAACTGAATGTCTGGGTGGCACTAAGCCGAAATGCAAATGTGAGTGGTTCTTTGCCGATTGTGGGTGTGAACCTTATCAACCATGAAACTTAAAAACCAAATGTTAAACTAAAACAAGGAAGTCGCTATGAAGCGCTTAATTTCAACCCTCAGCGTCATCATCTTCGCAATCAGCTTGCTCATCTTCTTCATAAGTTTTGCAAATGGGCAGACCGAACCAAAGGTTAAGATAATAGTTTTGCCAGAACATAAGGAAAATTTTAATAAGCTCGTTTCTTGGCTTGAGAAGAATCATTTGTTTAAAGATAAAGTTGATTTTATAAACTCAATCAAGGAAACCTTTAAATCTGCAGAGAAAGATGATGTTGAAAAATACAAATACTGGCTTGGTATTTATAAATCTGAGCTATCAAAGCTAACTGAAGATGAAAAGAAAGCGCTTATGGATTTTATTTTAAGTTCACTTAAACCAGTTAAGGGAAAGGATGATGTTTCGCCAATGGAGCTTCCCGGGTGTAAAGCTGATTGTTTGCTTACATCCTGTGAAATCAATTGCCCAACTAACACTAAGCCGAAATGCAAATGTGAGTGGTTCTTTGCTGATTGTGGGTGTGAACCTTACAAATAATAAACTCAAAAACTAAATGTCAAACTAAAACAAGGAGGTCGCTATGAAGCGTCTAATTTCAACTCTCAGCGTCATCATCTTCGCAATCAGCTTGGCTTTCTTCTTTACAAGCTGTGCAGATAACCCAGTGGGATTCTCAACTGGGAAGCCTGGAATTGTTAACAGAGATGGACAGATTAAACTCTTGAAGTGGAATGATGCGTTTAAACAGGAACTCCTTGCGAAGAAAGGATTTGCCGGGAAATGGGTATTCCCAGACAAAGATGCAACGGTCGGTGGAAAGAAAACCTACGATAATTCCGTTTACATTCCTGCGGGCGCGGTAAGCGAACCAACCTATGTGACAGTTGAAGTCCTCGGCGGAGATTATGCAGCCGTTGAGTTCAATCCAAGCATGACATTTAACACAAATGTTACGATCACACTTTCATATGCCGGGGTTGATCTTGGAGGCGGTTCACCGTATGATCTCAAGCCAGTGTGGTATAATCCAGATACTGGAAACTGGGAATATGTAGATAGCCCAGTGACAGTTGACACTAAAAAGCAAACAACTAGCTTCCAGACTACTCACTGCTCAAGATATGGTTGGTCATGGTAATTTTGGTTTAATCTAAATTTTTCACAACAAGGAGGCGAAATTATGAAGAGAGTTAAATCAACTTTCTTAGATAAAGTTATAGCCGTCGCCCGCAGATACTGCGGGGACGACTTCCTTAAAAAATTTAACGAGATATTAAAACAGCGTGAAGAAAATCTCGCATTAGATTTAAGAGAAGCAAAAAATAAAGTTGAGATTGAGCCTGAAGTTCAAGAGGAAATAATAAGTGAAATTAAGTTTGATACGCTTTTAAGTTTAGCTGGTGAGCATCTTGATCAGTTCAAATTCATTCAGATGTGTTTTGACATTGGAGATGTATGTTTAACTTATGGTGAATTCAACAAAGCCGAAAACTGTTTCCTTCTTGTAATAAAGAAAGCAGGCAAAGGTCGAGAATTTGATGAAGCAAGGGCGAAGGCATATATAAAGCTCGGTGAGGTTAAAACGAAGCAAAATGAATTAAGCGATGCTGTATCTGCCCTAAGGCAAGGGTTGAAGATATATCAAAAATTACGGAACACCGAGGGAATAGCTATATGTGAAAATGGTCTTGGGATAGCGTTTTATGAAAGCGGTCGCTATGATTTTGGCACCGTATACTTTAACAATGCTCTTAAAAAAGCTGAAAAGATGAAGAATGAAGAGCTAATTGCAAGGTTGCACATAAACCTTGGAATAATTGAGAGCATGCGTGGAAATTGGGATAAAGCGATTTCGCATTTCCAGCAGGCGTTGCCACGGCTCGAAAAAAGAGGTGATGCACTCAGGCTTGCTCAGACATACCACAACATTGGAATTACACTTATTCATAAAAACGAATACGACGCTGCTCTCAAAGAATTTGATAAAAGCATTGAACTTGCGCAAAAGATTGAAGATAGCTATATGCTCGCCCTTGCCTATCTCGGAAAAGCTGATGCTT
>JBKBWH010000100.1:0-6531 GCA_046289115.1 Candidatus Kryptonium sp. | reverse complement strand
CTTCCATATTGCCATCACAGATATCAAGATATTGAACAAGTTGTCTAATTTTTGTCAAATAAAGCGCAGCTTCTTGAGGTGTGTTTATATCAGGCTCAGTTACGATCTCAAGTAGTGGAACACCGCACCTGTTTATGTCAATAAGCGTATCAACATCTTGATCATGAATTGATTTACCGGCATCTTCTTCCATATGAATTCTTCTCAATCTGATTTTTTTCTTTTCGCCGTTTTTAAGTTCAATTTCAACATAGCCATCATAACAAATTGGCTCTTCATACTGCGAAATCTGGTAGCCTTTCGGAAGGTCAGGATAAAAATAATTTTTTCTGGCAAAAATTGAGTAGGTTCGGATTTTGCAATTAGTGGCAAGTCCAAGCTTTATTGCATATTCAACAACCTTTTTATTCAGGACAGGTAAAGTCCCAGGCATACCAAGGCAAACGGGGCAAACGTTTGAATTCGGAGGGAGCCCGAACTTAGTCGAACAACCACAAAAGGCTTTTGAATTCGTCAGAAGCTGAGCATGAATTTCAAGGCCTATAACCGCTTCGTATTTATCGCTAAACATTGGAGCCTAAATCGTTTTCTTTTTTAAAAGTTAAAAAAATTATTAGAATAAAGCAAGGCAATGGCGATTTAAATAAATTTCAACGCTCGTTGCTGAGACGATTCTTGATAAAGTTGAAATATTTTTTTAAATTTGAAAAGTCTAAAAAATTACTACGATTTGCCCTTTGAAAAATTTCATTAAAAAAATAAACGATACAATTGGTTTAACAAAATCGGAAAGCATTGTTTTTTGGTTTCTAATAATTGCCTTTGCCTTTGGAATCATTGTGAAACTCGTCTATGGTGATGTGGTAAAAGTTGGGGCTTCTAAATACGATTATTCGGTCTTTGACAAAGAGTTTGAAAAAAGATCAGCTGAAATTGAAAAATTCGTATCTATTAGAAGTGATACCTTGCCTGAAAGTTCTGGAGAGAGAAGCGCAGAATTGTCAGTTTCATCATTCAAAGTGAACATAAACACAGCTACTAAGGAAGAGTTGATGAAAATTCCGGGCGTTGGTTCGAAGACAGCCGAACAGATAATAAAGCACAGGGAAACCTATGGTAAATTTGAAAGAATTGAGGATATAATGAATGTTAAAGGCATAGGTCAAAAGAAGTTTGAAAAAATGAAAAATTATTTAACAACAAACTAAAATGAAAGGAGAAGGAAATGGCACAAGCAAGGGCGAAAGGTTCAATCATACTTGAAATCTTGATAGTCGTTTTAACTGGTCTTCTGATCTACACAATTTATGACCCCGCAATGAAAATTAGGGCTGAGGAAGAGTTAAAAAAGGTATGCAGATTTAGAATGAAGAACATAAGACAGGCGGAACTTAGATACTTTGATGAGTATGGCAAATATACGGGAAACATTGACTCACTTATCGCATTTATAAAAGAAAAAGCTTTGCCCGATTCAATTTTCTTCTCAACCGCCACAGAAAAATTTAATCCCGACTCACTACGCCGATGCCCAAGATTAAATGAACCTTATATATTTGGCGCTGACTCCCTTGGAAAATACTACTGGGTTGAATGCCCATATGGTCACGGGACAATTGGTTCAAAGGAAAAACCTGAGGATGTGAATAAAGTATCATGGGAGTAAATGATATTTATAACTGCAAGATTAGGCAAAGAACGGCTTGATTTAGTAGAAGCCGAAGAACTTTCAAAGAAGCTGGTTTTAAAAAAAACTTTAAGTTATAACATAGATCTCAATTCATTTCTGCCTGGAAAAGCTGAGGAGATAGCATCGCTTATTTCCTCATCAATCCGAATAAACGAAAAAATTACAAAGATTTCATTTTGTCTTGAAACAGATTTCGCTTTTTTAAATGTAGTCCCTGTTGATTCAAATTTGCCAGACCAAGATTTAAATGAGCATTTGCTTTGGGAAATCTCGCAGTATTTTCCAGATGAACCAGAGCAAGAATTCATAGTTAAGGGTTACAAATTCGGAAGCGGGAAGATACAACGACTGCTCATCGCTGGTGTTAGGAAAGAGATAGTTTCGTTTTTAAAATCCATAGTTGATAGATTGAATTTAAAAATTCAAATAATTGATATTGACCATTTCTCCGCTGAAAATTGCTTAAGGGAAAGGATAAGCTCCGTAAAATCGCGCTATTTTTACAGCGATTTTATTCTTGTTGGTTTGAAGCGTAGAAGGATTGATGTCAGCGTTTTTAAAGATTATGAGTTTCAAAGATATTTTTATTGGATCGTTGGCAATGAATCGGATCTGAGATATTTTGTTATAAAATTGATAAACGACAATGTTTTGGCTGGATTTGAAAAATTTGTTTTTTATGGTGATATGCTCGATAAAGGTATGATCGACTTTATAAGCAGTATGCTTGGGAATAAGTTTTTAGTTTTAAATCCGTTTGATTCGCCTCTGTTTCTTGATATAAAGGTGAACCCCGAGCTGGCACCTATCTATGCGCCGAATATAGGCTTAGCTTTCAGGATGTTATGGTCAGAATAATTACTGGAAAATATAAAGGACGTTTGCTGAAGATTGTTAAGGGAAATGATATAAGACCAACTTCTGATAGGGTGAAGGAAGCACTTTTTAATGTTTTATCAAGCAGAATTAACTTTGAAAACCTTGTGGTTCTTGATTTATTTGCTGGAACAGGTGCACTTGGCTTTGAGGCGTTAAGCAGAGGCGCTGAAAAAGTTGTTTTCGTTGATAATCATAGAGGTGCTTTGAAGATGATAAAAGAGAATGCAGAAATGCTCGGTTGCTCTGATAAGGTTTTTTTAGTTAATGATGACGCCTTAAATTTCATTGAATATTCCGATGAAAAATTTGACCTCATCTTTGCAGATCCCCCTTATATGTATCCATATATTGATAAACTTGTTCACAGAATTTGGGAGAGAAAGCTGTTGAGTGAGATTGGGTTCTTTTCGCTTGAACATGATTCGGGAATTATTTTCACATCCGAAACGACACCATTTGAGATTGAAACGAGAAGAGAGTTTGGGAAAACCGCATTCACAATTTTTAAATACAAGGAGTGATGAAAAGTGAAAAGAATTGCAATTTACCCAGGAACATTTGACCCAATAACGAACGGGCACATTGATGTGATAGAACGTGCGTCAAGGTTATTTGATAAAGTTATAGTCACTGTTGCAAAAAATGTTGCCAAAACGCCACTCTTTACAGTTGAAGAGAGAATTAAAATGATTAAAGAAGTTGTAAAAAAATTTGCCAATGTTGAGGTTGATAGTTTTGATGGTCTTCTTGTTGATTACGCGAAGATGAAAAATGCGGTTGCTATAATAAGAGGGTTGCGTGCGGTTTCGGATTTTGAATATGAATTTCAAATGGCTTTGATGAACAGGAAGATATGTGATATAACAACTGTCTTTCTCGTTCCGCATGAGAAATACACATATTTAAACTCGACGATAGTTCGAGAGATAGCTTCATTTGGTGGGGATGTTAGCAACTTTGTGCCAAAGGTGGTGGAGAAAATGTTAAGAAAGAAGTTTGAGCAGAAACTAAATATGCGAAGGGGAACCTAATGCCGAAACTTTCCGAAAAAATACTTAACTTGGCTGAATCAGAAACACTTCGCATCTCCGCACTTGCAAAAAATATGAAAGCACAGGGTATTGATGTCGTCTCTTTAAGCGCTGGTGAGCCGGATTTTCCAACGCCTGAACATGTAAAAGAAGCTGCGATTCAAGCAATTAAAGAAAACTTTACAAAATACACGCAGAATCAAGGAATACCTGAGTTAATAAATGCAATAATCGAAAAGTTTCGGCATGATAACAACATTGAATATAAGCCTACTGAAATACTTGTATCAAACGGCGCAAAACATTCAATTTTTAATGCTTTGCAAGCTATATGCAACCCCGGGGATGAGGTGATAATCCCAGCCCCATACTGGGTAAGCTATCCTCCGATGGTTGCCCTTGCGGATGCTAAACCAATTATTTTGAGAACTGATATAAAGTCAAACTTTAAAATAACCCCTGAGCAACTTAAAGAAACGATAACAGAGAAAACAAAAGCATTAATTTTTAATTCGCCTTCAAACCCAACTGGAACGGTTTACACTGAAGACGAAATAAGAAAAATTGCCGAGGTTATATATGAAAAAAATATCTTTGTAATTTCAGACGAGATTTATGAGAAAATCATTTACGAAGGGAGACATTTTAGCATGGCTTCAATTGAAGAGTTGAAAAACCTTGTTATAACCATCAACGGCGTCTCAAAGGCGTATGCTATGACAGGGTGGAGAATCGGTTATCTTGGGGCAAATGAGGAAATCGTCAAACTTGCAAATAAGGTTCAAGGGCAAATGACCTCAAATGCGAGCTCAATTTCTCAAAAGGCAGCACTTGCAGCGTTAACTGGACCACAAGAGCCGGTTCGAAAAATGGTAAATGAGTTTAAAATAAGGCGAGATTTCCTCTGTTCCGAATTGAAGCAAATCCCCGGAATTGAAGTTTTTGTCCCATCAGGTGCTTTTTATGTATTTCCAAAAGTTTCAGCTTACTATGGAAGAAGTTATAACGGTATGGTTATAAAAAATTCAAATGATTTTTGCGAGTTTCTTTTAAAAGAGGAAAAACTTGCGATCATCCCTGGTGATGCTTTCGGAATGGATGAATATGTTAGGATTTCTTACGCTGCTTCAATGGAGGAATTGATGAAGGGAGTTGAGAGATTCAGAAGGGCGATTGAAAAGTTAAGTGATTAATTCAAACTTGAAACCATTTGATAATTTTGTTTTGTTATTAAAAATGCAAGAAATAAATTAAAAATAAAAGGAGGTGGAGTGAAAAAGGTATGCCAGTCTATGAATATCAATGCGATAGCTGTGGCTATATCTTTGAGGAATTTCACGGTGTAAACGACGAACCACTTAAAATCTGTCCGAAATGTGGTGGAAGCGTAAGAAGAAAGATAAGTGCTGGTGTTGGGTTAATTTTCAAAGGTTCAGGTTTCTATATAACAGATTACAAGCGTGGTAATTCGTCAAAGAGCGAGTCAAAATCAGAAGCATCAAAATCAGATAAATCTGATTAAAAACAAATTGGGCGGGTTTCCCGCCCAAAATTAATCTCACATCACCATCAAAACTCCAAGAGCAATTGAATTTAACTTCGCCTCCATTTTATCCGACCTTGATGGGATTAAAACTGGAGCTCTTGCGCCAACGATTACATGTCCAATCTTATAATGAGCAAAATAAGTTAAACTTTTCCCAAGTATATTCCCGCTCTCTATATTTGGTACAATCAAGATATCAGCTTTGCCGGCGACATCTGATTTTATCCCTTTTTCAAAAGCTGATTCTTCCGAGATGGCAAGGTCAAGTGCAAGTGGACCGTCTATTATACAACCTGTGATCTTACCCTCTGCGTTAAGTTGCTTTAATTTAACAGCATCAGTTGTTGATGTTAGATCTTCAATCACGAGCTCAGTTGCGGATAAAATTGCAACTTTAGGGTTTTCGATCCCGAGTTTGTGTGCAACTTCAACGGCATTTTTTACTATTTCGATTTTTTGCTCAAGCGTTGGATTTAAAACCACGCCACCATCTGACATCAAAACAAATTTTGATTCGCTATTTTTTTCGGGATATTCAAAGACAAAAACATCGCTTAATAATCTTCCAGTTCTCAACCCAGAATCTTTGCTTAAAACTCCTTTCATCAAAGTAGAGGTATCAACTTTCCCTTTCAAAATAACTTGTGCCTCACCATCTCTAACGAGTGATGTTCCAATGGAAATAGCTTTTTCAGCTTCTTTCTCGTCAATAATTTCAAATCTTGTGGAATCTTCGCCAAGATGATCAATCATTTCAGAAATTTTTTGAGAATCCCCTATTAAAATTGAATTTGCTATCCTTTGTTTTTTTGCTTCAATTGCCGCTAAAAGTGCTGACTCTTGATGTGCGCAAATTACAGCGATTGTTTTTTCTGTTCCCTTTACTTTTTCAAGCAGTTCTTGAAAGTTTCTTATCATTTTTCACTTAAAATTTTATTTGCGGTTTTTTCGGCGCTTATGACACAATCGCCAACAGAAATTCCCCCACGATAGTTAGCACATAGATAAACTCCCGGATTTTCTCTTTCAAACTCATCAATCATAGACATAATTTTAAGATGACCAACATTATATTGCGGTATTGCTTTTTCCCATCTTGAAATCCAAACAAACTTAGGTTCACCTTTAACTTTCATTATGTCTTTTAATTCATCGCTGACGATTTTAATTAGTTCATCGTCGTTTTTAAGCGCAAGTTCAGGTTGTCTTGTTCCCCCAACGAATGTTGTAAGTTCCACATATCCTTCTGGAGCTCGCTTTGGAAATATGGCTGAATTCCATAAAGTCCCAAGAATTTTTCTTCTTTCTTTTTCGGGGATCAAATAACCGAAGCCATCAAGTTCTATTCCGATTTGTTTTTTTTCATATCCGAAAATAACCTCAGC